>NZ_JBSHBN010000147.1:0-24293 GCF_053612025.1 Kitasatospora sp. NPDC054768 | reverse complement strand
GGTCGCCGGGTCGAGCGTGCTGGTGGTGGCCTTCGTCGCGCTGAACCTGCTCGCCCAGTACTTCGGGAAGCTGCGGGCCACCGGCGGGCTCGACCACTACGCGACGCTGCCGGTGCCGGCCGCCTCGGTGGTGCTGGGGGCGGCCGCCGCGTACGCCTCCTTCACCCTGCCCGGGACGCTCGTCACGGCGGTGTTCGGGGCGGTGATGTTCGGGCTGCCGCTCGGGCAGCTGTGGGTGCTGCTGGCGGTCGTGCCGCTGGCCGGGGCCGCGCTGTCCGGGCTGGGAGCGGCCTGCGGGCTGCTGGCGCCGCGCCAGGAGATCGCGACGATGCTCGGGCAGCTCGGGATGTCGGCGGCCCTGCTGCTGGGCGTGCTGCCGGTGAACCACCTGCCGCAGCCGGTGCAGTGGCTGCGGGACCTGCTGCCGTCCACGTACGGGGTGGACGCCTTCGCGCGGACGTTCGCGCCGGATCCGGACTGGGCGCTGGTGCTCGGGGACCTGGCGGTCTGCGCGGGGGTGGGCGTGGTGTCGCTGGCCGTCGCCACCTGGGCGTACCGGCGGGCGGTCTCGCGGTAGGGCGTTGCGCGTCGGGCCGTCCCGCGGTTGCTGCCCGGTGCGGGCCGGTGCGGGCCGGTGCGGGCCGGTGCGGCGGTCGGTGCGGCGGTCGGTACGGTGGTGGGTCGTTCGAGTGGCCGTCGTGAAACGATGGGGTCCGTGACCGTACCGAACACACCTCCGGATCCCGCCCCCGCCGACGTGCACGGCCCGCACGGCGTGCACGACGCGCGCGATGCGCAGGCGGTGCCGGACGCAGCGTCCGACCCGTTCGCGCCGCCGTACGGGGCCACCGCCCTCGGGCACGGGACGACCCCGCTGGGGCAGCGGCTGCTGCCGGAGGTCCGGGTCGGGGCGGGGATCGTGGTCGCCTGCCTGGTGGCCGGTCTGGTGGTGGCCGGGCTGTGGGCCTGGCTGGCGCCGAAGGTGCCGCTGGTGGTGGACGGGGACCGCATCCTCTACGCCGACCCCGAGGGGGAGCAGCGGGCCGGCGCCGACGCGGTGTTCGTGCTCATCTGCCTGGGGGCGGGGATCCTGACCGCGCTCGGCGCCTTCCTGATCACCCGCAGGCGCGGCGGCGGCATCGCGGTCGCGCTGGGGCTGACCGTCGGCGGGCTGCTCGGGTCGATCGGGGCCTGGCGGATCGGGCGCTGGCTCGGGCCGGGCAACGACCTGATCGGCGAGGCCCGGCGGGTCGGCAACGGCGGGCACTTCGACGCGGGCATCGACCTGGGGGCGCTGGGGGCGCTGCTGGTCTGGCCGATGACGGCGATGGTGGTGCTGCTCCTGCTCTCGGCGGCGTTCGGGAAGCGCGAGGAGGACCCGCCGCCGTACTGGGCGCCGGTGGCGCAGTCGCCGCTGGGGGTGCCTCCGGCGGGGGCGCCGGCGGGTCCGTGGGCCGGGCCGTACCCGGCACCGGGGTCGCAGCCGGGGCCGGGAACGGGGAGCGGTGCGGGGCACTGACGTACGCGTCGTCCCCGGAGCCACCGAGCCCCGGAGCCCCCGCTTTCGCGGGGGAGGGGCTCCGGGGGCGCTCGGCAGGGCCCGGAAGGTGCTCGGCAGCGCTCAGCGGGCGATGGGGGCGGTGCTGGCCCTGGTGAGGCTGACGAGGTCGCCGGGGGCCAGTTCGACTTCGAGGCCGCGGCGGCCCGCCGAGACGTAGACGGTGGGGTGGCCGAGCGCGCTGGCGTCGATGACGGTCCGCAGCGGGCGGCGCTGGCCCAGCGGGGAGATGCCGCCGAGGACGTAGCCGCTGCTGCGCTCGGCGGCGGCCGGGTCGGCCATGGCGGCGCGCTTGCCGCCGACGGCCGCCGCCAGGGCCTTGAGGTCGAGCTGGCCGGCGACCGGGACCACGCCGACGGTGAGGGTGCCGTCCACGTCGGCGACGAGGGTCTTGAAGACCCGCTCGGGGGCGATGCCGAGGACCTCGGCGGCCTCGCCGCCGTAGGAGGCGGCGGCCGGGTCGTGGTCGTAGGCGTGCACGGTGAACGGGACGGCGGCGGCTTCCAGGGCGACGGTGGCGGGCGTGCCCTGGCCGCCCTTCCTGGGCTTCTTGGCCATGTCGGGTCCTCGGGGTCCTCGGTCAGTTGGGGCTGAAGCGCTGGCGGGTGAGGTCGGCGGCGGGCAGCGAGGGCAGCCAGCTGAGGACGGCGCTCTCGCGGCGCAGCAGGTCGAGTTCGGCGCGCAGCCGCTGGGCGTTGTCCGGGCAGGCGAGCAGCTGCTGCTTGACCGGGGTCTCGAACACCGAGGCGGCGGCGACCAGGTAGGAGAGCACCTGCGGGTCGTCCGGGAGCTCCTGGTGGCCGACGGTGCTGGCCTCGCGGGCGCCGGCCAGGCGCTTCTGGTAGACCCGGAACGCCCGCTCGACCTCGGAGGCCAGCGCGCCGGAGCCCTCGCCGGGGCGCTCCTCGATCGGCTCGATCTCACCGGTGAGGTACGGGCCGGAGACGTCCGCCGAGCGCAGCCGGAACCGGGTGGTGCCGGTGACCAGCAGCTCGTAGCGGCCGTCCGGCTGGTGCTCGACCGAGGCGATGTCGGCGACGCAGCCGATGTGGAACATCGCCTCCAAGGGGTCCCCGGTGGCGGTGCCGAGGCCGTCGAGCGGGCCGGCCGGGCCGCCCTCGGGTCTGACCGGGGCGACCTCCCGGCCGTCCCTGATCGCGAGCACGCCGAACCGCCGGGGGGTGTCCTCGGACTGTTCGAGCAGGTCGGCGACGAGACGGCGGTAGCGCTCCTCGAAGACGTTCAGGGGCAGCACCAGGCCCGGGTAGAGCACGGTGTTCAGCGGGAAGAGCGGCAGCCGTTCTGTCACGGCGGACAGCGTAGTTCCCCGGGCGGGGGCCTTGTCGCACGGTCTGCGGGGTCGGCCGGTCGACGAGGCGGCCGCCGACGGGCCGATCGCCGACCGCCGGCCTCCGACGGCCGATCGGCCGACGGACCGGCCGTCGGCCGGCTCAGCCGCGCTGGAGCATCCTGGTGGCGCCGGTGACGACCGTGGAGGCGAGCAGCCACCCGATCACGACCAGCCCGGCGGAGATCCACTGGGCGAGGCCGCCGGGGTTCCAGCCGCCCTGGTTGAGGTCCACGATCGGCAGCAGCTGGTTGAGGGTGTACAGCACCGGGTTCCAGTGCGGACGCTCGTCGGCCTTGAGCGGCGCCAGCGGGTGGGTGGCGAACCAGAGGCTGCCGAGGATCCAGGCGAGCAGCAGCCACAGACCCGCCCGGCCGGGCCGGTAGCCGTAGCCGACGGTGACGTCCTGGACCGCGCCCCAGACCCGGGCGGGCAGCGGCAGGGTGCGCCGGCGTCGGCGCTGCTTGGCGTACAGCACCTCGCGGGCGTCGTCGTCGGCGCCGTCGCGGCGCAGGGCGGCGGCGAGCTGCTCGTAGGACTCCGGCTGGAAGTCCACCGAGGAGCCCTCCAGCCAGGCGATCCGCTGCTGGACGGCGAAGGGGCGGGCCGGGCGCAGGTTCTCGTACACGAAGCCGGTGAGGCGCAGGTGCTTGCCGAGCGGCCACGCCTCCGGGGCGTCGACCAGGTTGCCGACCCGGGCGCGGGAGAGCGAGACGGTGCCGGTGGGGCGGAACTTGCAGGTGAAGCGCAGCTCGGGGGTCTGGATGCGGCTCAGCGCGAGTTCGTCCGTGTCCGCCAGGTGGAACTCGCCGGAGATCAGGCAGGCGCTGTCGAAGCGCGAGTCGGAGAGGCGGACCTGGCCCCAGGCGCGGAACGGGGTGACCGGGCCGTCCGGCGGCGGGTACTCGCCGTAGCCGGAGCCGTAGTAGCCGCGGGAGCCGGACCAGCCGCGGTCGGCGGAGCCGGTCAGGTACAGGGTGTGGCCGACACTGACCCGGACGGCGTTGAAGCAGATGCGGTTCTTCTCCGGGACGGCGCGCAGCTGGGCGCCGCGCAGCGAGAGCCGGCCGCCTATCCGGGCCGTCCTTATGCTCAACTCGCCCGTGGTCTCCAGGCGTTCGGCCTCGAAGTCCTGGTTGACGGTGATCCCGTCGGCGGAGACGGCACGGGCGAAGCGGTCGCCGCCGACCACCGTCTGGTTGAGCAGCAGGTCGGTGCCGATCTTGGAGTCGGTGAGCCGGATGCCCTCGGGGACGCGGCAGCGGGCCAGGTGGAGGTCGCCGGTGGTGGAGAGCCGGGAGGCCTCCAGCCGGGGGATGAGGCAGCCCACGAAGCGCAGCGTCGAGGCCACGGCCTCGGACATCAGGATCTTCTGGTCGAAGCGGCAGCCGTGGACCTCGACGTAGCGGTCGATGTCGGCGCCGGCCAGCTTGAGCGCCCCGGTGACCAGCACGCCGCTGAGCCGCAGCGAGGCGACCCGCCCGGCGGCGGGCTCCGGGCCGGCCAGCAGCAGGTGGGCGAGCACCTCGGCGCGGACGGTGCGCTCGGGGCCCCAGACGGCGTCGCCGAAGGGGTCGTCGGCCTCCGCCTCGCCCGTACGAAGGTCCAGGATCTCGCCCTCGCGGTAGGCCTCCCAGAGCCTCCGCTCGACCCCGTTCCAGCCCTCCGGAGCACGCTCCGCCATGGTTTCCCCCGTCCCCCCGGTCGTCTCGCCCTTCGTATCACGGACTGAAATGCGGGACCAGCGGTTCCGGCCACTCCTTACACTGGGTGGCGTGATCTCTCGAATCGACCTCCGCGGCTCGCTCGACGACCCGCGTGACCTGCTGCCCCGTGCCGAGTTCGACGTCGCGGCCGCCCTGGAGAAGGTGCGGCCGATCGCCGAGGACGTACGCCATCGCGGGGTCGCGGCGCTGATCGAGATCACCGAGCGCTTCGACGGCGTCCGGCTGGAGTCGACCCGGGTCCCGGCCGAGCAGCTGACCGCGGCACTGGAGACGCTGGACCCGAAGGTCCGGGCCGCGCTGGAGGAGTCGATCCGCCGGGCCCGCGCCGTGCACGCGGACCAGCGCCGCACCGGGCACACCACCCAGGTGGTGCCGGGCGGCACGGTCACCCAGCGCTGGGTGCCGGTCGAGCGGGTCGGCCTGTACGTGCCGGGCGGGCTGGCGGTCTACCCGTCCTCCGTGGTGATGAACGTGGTGCCGGCCCAGGCGGCGGGCGTCCGGGGCATCGCCGTCACCTCGCCGCCGCAGAAGGAGTTCGGCGGCCGCGTCCACCCGACCATCCTGGCGGCCTGCGCGCTGCTCGGCGTGGAGGAGGTGTACGCCGTCGGCGGCGCCCAGGCGGTCGCGATGTTCGCCCTCGGCACCGAGGAGTGCGCGCCGGTGAACATGGTCACCGGCCCGGGCAACATCTACGTGGCCGCCGCCAAGCGCTACTTCGCCGGCCGGATCGGCATCGACTCCGAGGCCGGCCCGACCGAGATCGCCGTCCTCGCCGACGACAGCGCGCTGGCGTCCGACGTCGCCGCCGACCTGATCAGCCAGGCCGAGCACGGCCCGACCTCCGGCTCGGTGCTGGTCACCGACTCCCCGGCACTGGCCGACGCGGTCGAGGCCGAGCTGGCCGTGCAGGTCGCGAGGACCAAGCACGGCGAGCGGGTGGCCGAGGCGCTGGGCGGCAGGCAGTCCGGCATCATCCTGGTCGACGACCTGGAGCAGGGTCTCGCCGTGGTCAACGCGTACGCGGCCGAGCACCTGGAGATCCAGACCCGCGACGCCCACGCCGTGGCGGCCCGGGTGGTCAACGCCGGCGCGATCTTCATCGGCCGCTGGACCCCGGTCTCGCTGGGCGACTACGCGGCCGGCTCCAACCACGTGCTGCCGACCGGCGGCTGCGCCTGCCACTCCTCCGGGCTGTCGGTGCAGACCTTCCTGCGCGGCGTCCAGGTCGTCGAGTACGACCGGGAGGCGCTGGCGGACGTCGCCGCGCACGTGGTCACCCTGGCGAACGCCGAGGACCTGCCGGGGCACGGGGACGCGATCAAGGCCCGCTTCGACTGGACGGTTCCCGGCTCGTGACTCCTGAGACTCCTGTGACCCCCGTGCCCGCCGTGACCCCCGAGTCGGCGGCGGCCCGCACGACCCGCATCGACGACCTGCCGGTCCGGGACGAGCTGCGCGGCCAGTCCCCGTACGGCGCGCCGCAGCTGGACGTGCCCGTCCAGCTGAACACCAACGAGAACCCGTACCCGCTGCCCGAGGAACTGGTCGCCCGGATCGCCGAGCGCGTCGCCGAGGCCGCCCGCGGGCTGAACCGCTACCCCGACCGGGACGCGGTCGAGCTGCGCGAGGGCCTCGCCGCGTACCTCGGGAAGACCACCGGCTTCCCCGTCCGGCGTGAGCAGGTGTGGGCGGCCAACGGCTCCAACGAGGTGCTCCAGCAGCTGCTGCAGACCTTCGGCGGCCCCGGCCGCAGCGCGCTCGGCTTCGAGCCCTCGTACTCGATGCACGCGCTGATCTCCCGGGGCACCGGCACGGCCTGGATCTCCGGGCCGCGCAACGAGGACTTCACCATCGACGTGGACGCCGCCGTCGCCGCCATCGCGGAGCACCGGCCGAACGTGGTCTTCGTCTGCTCGCCCAACAACCCGACCGGCACCGCCGTGGACGCCGACACCGTGCTGCGGCTGTACGAGGCCGCGCAGGCCGCCCGGCCCAGCCTGGTGGTGGTGGACGAGGCGTACGTCGAGTTCTCGCACCGCGCCTCGCTGCTGCCGCTGATCGAGGGCCGCCCCAACCTGGTGGTCAGCCGTACCATGTCCAAGGCCTTCGGCGCGGCCGGGCTGCGCCTGGGCTACCTGGCCGCCGACCCGGCCGTGGTGGACGCGGTGCAGCTGGTGCGCCTGCCGTACCACCTGTCGGCCGTCACCCAGGCCACCGCGCTGGCCTGCCTGGAGCACACCGACACCCTGCTGGGGTACGTCGGGCGGCTCAAGGAGGAGCGCGACCGGCTGGTCGACGCGCTGCGGGGAATGGGCCTGGAGGTCACCGACTCGGACGCCAACTTCGTCCAGTTCGGCCGCTTCGCCGACACCCACGCGGTGTGGCAGGCCATCCTCGACCAGGGCGTCCTGGTCCGCGACAACGGCGTCCCCGGGTGGCTGCGCGTCACCGCCGGCACGCCCGCCGAGAACGACGCCTTCCTGGACGCCGTCCGCACTGTGATCAAGGAGCTGTAACCCCCATGTCCCGCATCGGACGCGTCGAGCGCACCACCAAGGAGACCTCGGTCCTGGTCGAGATAGACCTCGACGGCACCGGGAGGACCGACATCTCCACGGGCGTCGGCTTCTACGACCACATGCTCGACCAGCTCGGCCGGCACGGCCTGTTCGACCTCACCGTCAAGACCGACGGCGACCTGCACATCGACACCCACCACACCATCGAGGACACGGCCCTCGCGCTCGGCGCCGCCTTCAAGCAGGCGCTCGGCGACAAGGTGGGCATCTACCGCTTCGGCAACTGCACGGTGCCGCTGGACGAGTCGCTCGCCCAGGTCACCGTGGACCTCTCCGGCCGGCCGTACCTGGTGCACACCGAGCCCGAGGGCATCGCGCCGATGATCGGCTCGTACGACACCACGATGACCCGGCACATCCTGGAGTCCTTCGTGGCCCAGGCGCAGATCGCGCTGCACGTCCACGTGCCGTACGGGCGCAACGCGCACCACATCGTGGAGTGCCAGTTCAAGGCGCTGGCCCGGGCGCTGCGCTACGCCGCCGAGCGCGACCCGCGCGCGGCCGGAATCCTCCCGTCGACCAAGGGTGCGCTGTGAGCAATACCGCGATGATCCTCATCTTCGTCGGCCTCTTCCTGGCCGGCGGAGTCATCTCCTTCTGGAAGCAGAAGCACTCGAAGAGCGTCATCCTGGTGCTCGCCTTCGGCTCCGTGATGTGCCTGGCCTCCGGCCTCCTGCGCCTGTAGACCCGCCGCCCGAGACCCGCCGCCCGCCGCACAGAGACTGGACACCTGAACATGGGCAAGAACGTCGTCGTCCTCGACTACGGCTCCGGCAACCTCCGCTCGGCGCAGCGCGCCCTGGAGCGGACCGGAGCGGACGTCACCGTCAGCTCCGACTACGACACCGCGATGGCCGCGGACGGTCTGCTCGTCCCCGGCGTGGGCGCCTTCGAGGCCTGCATGCGCGGACTGAAGTCCGTCCGCGGGGACTGGATCGTGGGCCGCCGGCTCGCCGGCGGCCGACCCGTCATGGGCATCTGCGTCGGCATGCAGATCCTCTTCGAGAAGGGGGTCGAGCACGGCGTGGAGACGGCCGGCTGCGACGAGTGGCCGGGCACCGTGGAGCCGCTGGACGCCCCCGTCGTCCCGCACATGGGCTGGAACACCGTGGACGCGCCCGCGGAGAGCCGGATGTTCGCCGGCCTCGACCCGCAGACCCGCTTCTACTTCGTGCACTCCTACGGGGTGCGGCACTGGGAACTGGAGGCCCACAGCGCGCGGATCAACCCGCCGCTGGTCACCTGGGCCACCCACGGGCAGCCGTTCGTCGCGGCCGTCGAGAACGGCCCGCTGTGGGCCACCCAGTTCCACCCCGAGAAGTCCGGCGACGCCGGCGCCGCCCTGCTGACCAACTGGGTCAACACCCTCTGACTGTCTGAGAGTTGGATCTGATGAGCCTCGAACTGCTGCCCGCCGTCGACGTCCGGGACGGTCAGGCCGTCCGCCTGGTCAAGGGCGCCTCCGGCACCGAGACCTCCTTCGGCGAGCCGCTCGCCGCCGCCCTCGCCTGGCAGAACGCCGGCGCCGAGTGGCTGCACCTGGTCGACCTGGACGCCGCCTTCGGCACCGGCTCCAACTACGAGCTGCTGCGCGACGTCACCGGCCGGCTGGACATCAAGGTCGAGCTGTCCGGCGGCATCCGCGACGACGAGTCGCTCGCCCGCGCGCTCGCCACCGGCTGCACCCGGGTCAACCTCGGCACCGCCGCCCTGGAAGCCCCGGAGTGGGTCGCCAAGGCCATCGCCGAGCACGGCGACAAGATCGCCGTCGGCCTGGACGTCGTCGGCACCACCCTGCGCGGCCGCGGCTGGACCCGCGACGGCGGCCAGCTCTTCGAGGTGCTGGAGCGCCTCGACCAGGAGGGCTGCGCCCGCTACGTCGTCACCGACGTCAACCGGGACGGCACCCTGACCGGTCCCAACCTCCAGCTGCTGCGCGACGTCTGCGCCGCGACCGCCAAGCCCGTGGTCGCCTCCGGCGGCGTCTCCTCGCTCGACGACCTGCGCGCCATCGCCTCGCTCGTCCGCGAGGGTGTCGAGGGAGCCATCGTGGGCAAGGCACTCTACGAGCAGAAGTTCACCCTCGAAGAGGCCCTGGAGGCGGTTTCAGGATGACGGATGGTCGGATCGTACGCGGCGAGGTCGAACACGGCGCGGTCGGGCACGGCGCGGTCGGGCACGGCGCGGTCGTGCGCGGCCGGGTCGGCGGATTCTCCCCCTGGGAGGACGAGTTCGGTTACTCCCGGGCGGTCGCCGCGGGGGACCACGTGCACGTGGCCGGCTCCACCGCCTGGGTGGACGGCCGGATCGAGCACGAGGGCGACCCGTACCGGCAGACCCTCGCCGCGTTCGGCGTCGGGCTCAAGGCCCTGGCCGCGTACGGTCTGACCATCGACGACGTGGTCCGCACCCGGATGTACATCACCCACGTCCGCGACGCCGAGGAGGTGGGCCGCGCCCACCGCGAACTCTTCGACGCCGCACGCCCGGCGGCCACCATGGTGGTGGTCGAGGGACTCATCGACTCCCGGATGATGGTCGAGATCGAGCTCGACGCCTACCGGTCCGGGCTGGCGAAGACCCTGGAAGCACTGGAAACCCTGGAAGCCCTGGAAGGCGAACAGCCGTGACCCTCGCAGTACGTGTCATCCCCTGCCTGGACGTCGACGCCGGGCGGGTGGTCAAGGGCGTCAACTTCCAGAACCTGCGCGACGCCGGCGACCCGGTCGAGATGGCCAAGCTCTACGACGCCGAAGGCGCCGACGAGCTCACCTTCCTCGACATCACCGCCTCCTCCGGCGACCGGGAGACCACCTACGACGTGGTCCGCCGCACCGCCGAGCAGGTCTTCATCCCGCTGACGGTGGGCGGCGGCATCCGTGCCGTCGAGGACGTCGACAAACTGCTGCGGGCCGGCGCCGACAAGGTCGGCGTCAACACCGCGGCCATCGCCCGGCCCGAGCTGATCCGCGAGATCGCCAAGCGCTTCGGCCGGCAGGTCCTGGTGCTCTCGGTGGACGCCCGGCGCTGCCCGCCCGGGACGGAGACCGAGTCGGGCTACGAGGTCACCACGCACGGCGGGCGGCAGGGCACCGGCCTGGACGCCGTCGAATGGGCGGGCCGCGCCGCCGAGTTGGGCGCGGGCGAGATCCTGCTCAACTCGATGGACGCGGACGGCACCAAGGACGGCTACGACCTGGAGATGATCCGGGCCGTGCGCAAGGCCGTCTCGGTGCCGGTGATCGCCTCCGGCGGGGCGGGCAGGCTCGCCGACTTCGCGCCGGCCGTCGAGGCGGGCGCGGACGCGGTGCTGGCCGCCAGCGTGTTCCACTTCGGGGACCTGCGGATCGGCGACGTCAAGGGCGCGCTGCGCGAGGCCGGGCACCCGGTGCGCTGACGTTCGGCGCGTTCGTTTGCGTGTGCGCCTGGTGTTCGGCGTGTGCGCTGGCGCTCGGCGCGTGCGTTCCGTGCGTGAGGAGGGCCCGCGGTTCCCGGAACCGCGGGCCCTCGCCGCACGCTCAGGACTCCTGGGGCTCGCCCTTGATCAGCGCGAAGGGGGCGCCGTTCGGGTCCGCCAGCCAGGCCAGCCGGCCGACGTTCTCCACGTCCGAGGCCGGCATCAGCACCGAGCCGCCGGCCGCCGTCGCCCTGGCGATCACCGCGTCCACGTCCTCGGCGGCGAAGTACGGCGTCCAGGCGGAGGGCTGCTCCGGGGACATCGTCGGGGCGATGCCGCCGAAGCTGGTGTCCCGCTGGTCGCCCTCGGCGGTGGAGAGCACCCGGTAGGTCATGCCCGGCGACGGCTCGAAGTTCTCCACCCGCCAGCCGAACAGCTGCCGGTAGAAGGCGAAGGCGCCGTCCTGGTCGGAGGTGTGCAGTTCGGCCCAGACCAGGGCGCCCTCCTCCGACACGGCGTCCAGGCCCTTGGTGTTGCCGGCCTGCCAGACGGCGAACCGGGCACCCTGCGGGTCCGAGAACTGTGCCAGCCGGCCCTCCTGCATCACGTCCATCGGCTCGACCAGGACCTTGCCGCCGGCCTGCCGGACGGCATTGGCGGTGGCGTCCGCGTCGGAGCTGCGGAAGTACGTCGTCCAGGTGGACGGGTCACCCTCGTTGAGCGAGCCGATCGCGCCGACGGTCTTCCCGTTCAGCTGGACGAAGCCGTAGCCACCGGTGTCGGGGATCTCCAGGAAGGTCCAGCCGAAGACCGTGTTGTAGAACGCGGCCGTGGCGGGGATGTCCGGGCTGCCCAGGTCGATCCAGCAGGGCGAGCCGATGGGGAAGTCGGTGGTGAGCATGGCGGTGTGCCCTTCGACGGATGGGACGGCCGGGCGGCCCGGGGCGGACCCCGGCCACCTGCGAGTCTGCACCCGGGCACTGACATCCGCAGCCGGGGAAGCCGCCGGGGGGACGGCCGGGGACGGCCGGGGACGGCCTGGGAGACGGCCGGGGCCCGCTGTGAGCCGCGTCACTTCCCCGCTCGCGGTGCAGCAGCGGGCGGACGGGCGCCGTCAGGGGGGTGGAAGAGACGGCGGGAGAGAAAGTGAGGCCACGGGTGAGGCTGCGCAGGGCCAGTCCCGGGATCGACTTCGTCGAGTTCGTGGAACAGCGTGCGGGCGCGCTGTTCCGCACGGCGTACGTGCTCACCGGGGACGCGCACACCGCGGAGGACCTCGTGCAGGAGGCCCTGGAACGGGCCTGCCGACACTGGCGGCGGGTCGCGCGCGCGGAGGTGCCCGAGGCGTACGTGCGCCGGATCCTGGTGAACCTGGCCAACGACCGCTGGCGGCGCCTGCACCGCTCGGGTGAGCGCCCCGCGCCGGAGCCCGTCATCGAGCACCCCGACCCCCGCGACGCCTACCGGTCGGTGGAACTGCGCGCCGAGCTCGTCGCGGCGCTGCACACCCTGCCGATGGGGATGCGCACCGTGGTCGTCCTGTACTACCTCCACGACCTGGGGGACCGGGAGATCGCGCAGACCCTCGACATCTCCCCCGGCGCCGTGCGCTCGCAACTCGCCCGCGGGCTCGCGAAACTGCGGGCCGCGCTGCCCCGGCAGGACGTCCCGTCCGCGTCGTCGACCTCGCGTGAAGGTGCGTGATGATCCGCTTCCCGCCCCAGGACCCCGCTTCCGCCCCCGCCCCCGACCCCGGCTTCGACAAGGAACTCCTCGCCGCCATGACCGCTTTCGCCGACAACACCCCCACCCCCGTGATCGACGCCGCCGGAATCCGGCGCGCGATGCGCCGTCGCACCGCTCTCACCGGGGTCGCGGCGGTGGCGGCGGTGGCCGCCATCGCGACGGGCGCGGCCCTGCTCCTGCCCGGATCGCCGGGCGGCGGCGGCCCGGCGGGGACCGCGCCGGGCCCGGCCGTCCAGTCCGCGCCACCGGCCCCTGCCTCGCCCGCCTCCCCTGCCGCTTCTTCCGCTCCTTCCGCTCCGGTGTCGGCGTCCGCTCCCGCGCCGTCGGCGACCGAAGGCGCCCCTTCCCCCGCCGCCCCGCCCGCGCCCGGCACCGCGACCGTGACCGTCCCCGCGGTCGCCGGCCTGTCCCGGGACGCCGCCACCCGGCTGTTGGACGCGGCCGGGCTGCGCTACGAGGTCCACGAGCTCACCGACTGGAAGGTGCCCGCCGGGTCGGTCGTCAACTCCGAGCCGCAGGTCGGGCGCACCGCGGCGGCGAACAGCGTCGTCCAGCTGTTCGTCTCCAAGGGCCGCCCCGGAAGCTGACCGCCCACCCTCTGCCGAGAGGCCGCACCGACCCTCTGCCGCCGCTACTTCGGGGGCAGCGGAAGGACGTGGCGCAGGGCCTCGACGGCGTCGGAGGCGCCGTCGACGGTGAGGGCGGTCAGGGCCCCGCGGCCGTACGTGAAGAGCACCAGCTCGCCGGGTTCGCCGGTGACGCGGACGGTGGCGGCTCCGGCCGGGCCGACGGTGAGGGAACGGCCGTCCGGGTGGGTGAGTGCCAGGCGGACGGGGGAGCGGCGGCCCGCCTCCAGGCGGGCGATGAGCGGGAGGCGGCGCCAGAGGGCCTCGGCGCGCCCGGGCGGTACGGGCTGAGCGGTCCAGTCCTCGGCCGCCCGTACGACGTCCTCGGCGTGGACGAAGTACTCCACGGTGTTCGCCGCCTCGTCCGCGCCGGGCAGGGCGAACGGGGAGTAGACCGGAGGCCCGGCCCGGAACAGCCGCACCAGTTCCTCGTACGGCCGCTCGGCGTACCCGTCCTGCACCCGCCGCGTCCACCCGGCCAGCGCCCCGACCCGGATGCCGGCCGCCGCGTCGGGCCGGCGCTCCCGGACCACCAGGTGGGCGGCGAGGTCCCGGGTGGTCCACCCGGCGCAGAGCGTGGGCGCGTCCGGCCCGGCGGCGATGAGGAGTTGGGCGAGCCGGTGGCGTTCGGCGAGGGCGTGGTTCGACATGCCGTCAGCCTAGGGGAGCGTCGCGATGCCGGCGCAGAGCAGGCGGACGCTTCGCGCGAACTTCTCGTCCTGGCTGTGGCGGGGTGTGGACGGGTCCATGAGGAGGGGGAACCGTTCGCGCAGTTCGGTGTAGAGCTCGGCGGTGACGGGCGGGGGTGTCGCGGGCTGGTTCTGTTCCTGGAGGACGAAGCCGGTGACGTGACTGAGCAGGGTGTCGGCGGCGATGGCGCAGTGCTCGGCGGGCAGACCGGCGTCCAGGAGGGTGCGCAGGAGGCGTTCCATCAGGGAGAGGGCGCCGGTGCTGAGCATGCCGGGGCTCTCGGCGAGGAGTTGGGCGCCGCCGGGGTGCTGCTTGATGCTCAGGCGCAGGGCGGTGGCCTGGGCCTGTGTGCGGTCCTGCCAGGTGGCGGTGGGCGGGAGGGCGGTGAGGGCTCGGGTGCCGGCGTCGTAGGCCCGGCGGCAGACCCGGTCGGCCATCAGGGCGAGCAGTTCGTCCTTGCCGCGTACGTGGTAGTAGAGGCTGCCCGCGTGGGCGTCGAGCCGGTCGGCGACCTGGCGCATGGACAGGTTCTGGTAGCCGACCTCGGCGAAGACGGCCATGCCCGCGTCGACGATGCGGTCCTTGGTGAGCTTCATGCCCCTCACCGTACAGCGTTTTCCAACACTGTTCGAAAACTGTGCTAGCTTTGCCCCATCAAGTTTTCGAACGGTGTTGGAAAACGCCGGAGCCAGGGGGAGGAGCCGGACATGGGGGCGATCGTCTTCAACGTGACCACGGCCGCACTGATGGTCATGATGGTCAACTGCGGGCTCGGCGTGGTGGGCCGCGACACCCTGCGCGGACGCCCGCTGCCGTGGGCCGCGATCGCCCTGGCCGCGGTCGCCGTCGCGGGCGTGCTGCTCCAACTCCTCTGGTCCGGCGCGATGGACGCGCTGGACGCGGACCCCGCCAAGTCCGGCTGGTGGCGCGAGCTCACCTCGGTGTTCCTGCAGAACGGCGGCCTGTTCGGCGGCCTGTGGAACCTCGTCACCCTCGCCGCCGTCGCCGCGCTCGCCCAGTGGTACTGGGGCGGTCCGCTCACCCTCGGCTTCTTCCTCGCCGGCATCCTGCTGCCCGGCCGCATCGACACCCTGCTCGGCCTCGGCGGCGGCCCCAGCGCCGACCCGCGCAACTTCGCCGGCAGCTCCGGCGCCACCTACTTCCTCGGCGCCACCCTCGCCCTCGCCTTCCTCACCCGCACCCGCCTCCCCAAGGAGATCGCCCTGGCCGCCGGAGTCCCCGCGCTCGGCCTCGCGATGTGGCTCGCCCAGGAGAACGGCCACGGGCTGGTGTCCGTCTACGGCTTCGCCCTCGCGGCGGCCGTCTGGGCCGTCCGCCGCCGCCTGCCCCGCCCGGCCCCCGGCCGGACGGCCTGACCCCGCGACCCGGCGGCGGCAGCGACCTCGACACGGAGCGACGACGGCCCCGACCGGTTCGGTCGGGGCCGTCGTCCGCGCTGGTGGACGGACGGTGGGCAGACGTGGAGCAGGCGGGAACAGGGAGCGGTCGAGGCGGTCCGCCCTTGCCGGACTTTCCGGTCGAGGAATATCGGGGCGACCCGATGGATAGGCTCCCGGGCCATGACCCCAGCCCATCTGGCCGGCCCCCGCCTGGCGCTGCGTGAGATCGAACCCGAGGACACCGACGCCCTCCTGGCGATCTACGGCGACCCCGAGGCCACCCGGCACCTCAGCTTCGAACCCCGGACCCGCGAGCAGGTCGAAGCGATCACCACCCGCTCCATCGACTCCGCGCACGCCACCCCGCGCACCGAGTACTGCCTCGCCGTCACCCGGCGCGGCGATCACCCGTTGATCGGCTACGCGCGCCTGGCCACCGAGCCCCAGCAGGCGGCCACCATCGGCTTCGCCCTCCACCCGGCCGAGTGGGGCAAGGGACTCGGCACGGAGACCGTCCACCTGCTGTGCGACCTCGGCTTCAACGGCCTCGGCCTGCACCGCATCTGGGCCGCCCGCGCCCCGCTCAACGAGGCGTCGGCCCGAACCCTGCTCCGGGCCGGCATGACCGAGGACGGCCGGATCCGCGACCACATCTTCGTCCACGGCGCCTGGCGCGACTCCATCACCTACTCGATCCTGGAACACGAGTGGACGCCGATCGACGGCCTCGACACGGCGAGCGTCACCCGCAGCCCGGATGCGGCGCCCGGCGGCGAGGCCGTGTGGCGACGGTGAAGCCGGACGCGGCTTTGAGTGTTTACATTTCCTTCGGCTTTTTCCGAGGTCCTGCGTGTTGCCCCAGGGTTCGGGAGCCCGGAGGGGTGAGTTCGGCGAACCGGCTGCAGGGGAGGGGGTGGGTGGGCCATCCTCGTGGCCATGACCTCCGAGCAGCCGTCGCCCGCAGCCGGCGCCCGCCCGTCCCGCGGCCTGGTCCTCACCGTTGCCGCCGTGCTGGTCGTCCTGCTCGCGGTGGTGGCCACCGCGGTGCTGTGGCCGGACGACAAGAAGCCGGCCGCCGCGCCGCCGCCCACGCCGACTCCCACGGCCACCCAGACGCCGACACCCACCCCTACGCCCACGCCGCAGCCGCCGTACGCGTTCTTCCCGGTCGGCGCCTGCTTCGACCACCCGCAGCTGAGCCCGGTGATCACCAAGCCCGAGGAACGCCCCTGCGCCGGCGACCACGACGGCGAGGTGATCGCCGACCTCAAGCTCGCGGACGGCATCACCGGCGACATTCCGCTCGCGCTCGCCATGCGGGACGGCTGCAAGGAGGCCGAAGCCGCCGCCAAGGCCCGGCAGGGCGACGGGAAGACCTACTACGGCCGCCAGTTCGGCCCGGCGACCGCCAACTACCAGCAGGGCTGGCGCGACTACACCTGCACCCTGACCGCGAGCAACAAGCAGGGCGGCCCCAAGCTCACCGGGCAGTTGCACCCGTAGCGGTCCCGTCGCCGGCGGCGCTCCGGCGCAGGGAGCGCCGCCCCGCGGGGGAGCCGGGGCGGGCTGACACAATGGTGCTCATGTCCACCACACCCGCCGCCCCCGGCAGCACCGCCCTCGCACCCGAGATCGCCGCGCGGCTCAAGCGCTCCGAGGACGGGCTGGTCCCGGCCATCGCCCAGCAGTACGACACCGGCGAGGTGCTGATGCTCGGCTGGATGGACGACGAGGCGCTGCACCGCACCCTCACCACGGGCCGCTGCACCTACTGGAGCCGCAGCCGCCGTGAGTACTGGGTGAAGGGCGACACCTCGGGCCACGTCCAGGCGGTCAAGTCGGTGGCCCTGGACTGCGACGGCGACACCCTGCTGGTGAAGGTCGACCAGACCGGTGCGGCCTGCCACACCGGCGACCGCACCTGCTTCGACGCCGACGTGCTCCCGCTGTCCTGACCCCACCCCGTCCACAACTCCAGAAGGTGCCGCCCGTCATGGATCTCGAAGCCTTCCGCAAGCTCGCCGTCGACACCCGGGTCATCCCGGTCACCCGCAGGCTCCTCGCGGACGGCCTCACCCCGATCGGCCTCTACCGCAGCCTCGCCGAGGAGCGCCCCGGCACCTTCCTGCTGGAGTCCGCCGAGCAGGGCCGCAGCTGGTCGCGCTACTCCTTCGTGGGGGTGCGCAGCGCCGCCGCGCTCACCGTCGGCCCGGACGGCGGGGCGCGCTGGCTCGGCAGCCCGCCGGTCGGCATCCCCACCGCCGGCGACCCGCTGGAGGTGCTGCGCGCCACCCTGCAGGCCCTGCACACCCCGCGCCGGCAGGACGACGGCCTGCCCCCGCTCACCGGCGGCCTGGTCGGCTACCTCGGCTACGACATCGTCCGCCGGCTGGAGAAGCTGCCCGACCTCAACCCGGACGACCTGGGCCTGCCCGAGCTGACCATGCTGCTCGCCACCGACCTCGCGGTGCTCGACCACGTCGACGGCACGGTGCTGCTGATCGCCAACGCCGTCAACCACAACGACCTGGCCAGCGGCGTGGACGAGGCCTGGGCGGACGCGGTGGCCCGGCTGGACGCGATGGAGGCCGAGCTGTTCAAGCCGGTCGACCCGGGCCTGGCCACCTTCACCCCGGCCGGCCCCGGCGAGGTGCACTCGCCGTTCGGCGGCGAGCCGTACCGGGCCGCGGTGGAGGAGATCAAGGAGCGGATCCGGGCCGGCGAGGCCTTCCAGGTGGTGCCCTCGCAGCGCTTCGAGGCGCCCTGCCCGGCCTCCGCGCTGGACGTCTACCGCGTGCTGCGCACCACCAACCCCAGCCCGTACATGTACCTGTTCCGCTTCCCCGGCCCGGACGGCGGGACCGAGGGCGGCTTCGACGTGGTCGGCTCCAGCCCGGAGGCGCTGGTCAAGGTCAGCGACGGCGAGGCGATGCTGCACCCGATCGCCGGCACCCGGCACCGCGGCGCCACCCCGCACGAGGACGCGGAGCTGGCCGCCGAGCTGCTCGCCGACCCCAAGGAGCGGGCCGAGCACCTGATGCTGGTGGACCTCGGCCGCAACGACCTCGGCCGGGTCTGCGAGCCGGGCAGCGTCGAGGTGGTCGACTTCATGCACATCGAGCGCTACAGCCACGTGATGCACATCGTCTCGACGGTGACCGGCAAGGTCGCCCCGGGGCGCACCGCCTTCGACGTGCTGACCGCCTGCTTCCCGGCCGGCACCCTCTCCGGCGCGCCCAAGCCCCGGGCGATGCGGATCATCGAGGAGCTGGAGCCCACCCGCCGCGGCCTGTACGGCGGCTGCGTCGGCTACCTGGACTTCGCCGGGGACTCGGACACCGCGATCGCGATCCGCACCGCCGTGCTGCGCGGCGGCACCGCGTACGTGCAGGCCGGCGCGGGCGTGGTCGCCGACTCCGACCCGCACGGCGAGGACACCGAGTGCCGGAACAAGGCGGCCGCCGTGCTGCGGGCCGTCGCCACCGCCAATACGCTGCGGAGGCCGGAACTGTCCTGAGGTGCGAGGAGGCGGCCGGGATGCCCGAGGTGCCGTACGACGAGCTGCGCTGGGCGGTCGTGCTCGGTGCCGCCGGACAGCTCGGCGAGCAGCCGGCGGGCCACGGGCGGGTGCTCTCCGGGGTGGCGGTCGACTTCCCGGGGGCACCCGGCGCTCCCGCTCCCGCTCCCGTTCCCGCACCGGGGTCCGGTTCCGCACCCGCTCCGGGGTCCGGTTCCGTACCCGAACCCGGCACGGTGCTCGCCCCGGACCTGGCCGTGCTCGCCCGGGACGCGGTGCGGGGCGGGCGGGGCCGGTTCGCCGCGGCCGGGGTCGAGGCGGTGCTGGAGGTGGCCCGGCCGGGCCTGGCGGAGGCGGCGAGGGCGTACGCGCGCAGCGGCGTGCCGTTGTACGTGGTGGTCGATCCGGTGGCGGCGGTCTGCACCGTGCACACCGCGCCGTCCCCCGAGGGGGTGTACCGGGAGGCGGAGCGGGTGCCGTTCGGCAACGACCTGTTCCTGCCGCTCGGCGGCCGGACGGTGGTGCTGCGGACGGACGACTTCCCCACGCCGTCCGCGACGCCGTGACCCACCCCGTTCCCGCCCCGTTCCCCGGCCCGTTCCCCACCCCGGGTACGGACCAGGGCGTCGGCCGGGGGATAGTGGACGGGTGACTGAGCAGACCCCCGCCCCCGCCAAGCCCGGCCGCCGCACCCTCGGCGTGATGCTGCTGCTGACCGTGCTGAGTGCCGTGCTGGTGCTGACCGCGGTCGGGCGGACCTGGGCCGAGGGCCGGGCCGGCACCCTGGACGTGTCCGTCAGCGGCGGAAAGATCTCCGAACTGCCCGGCGGGCTGGCCCTGGTGGGCCTCGCCGCGGCCGTCGCGGTGTTCGCGGTGCGCGGCGTCGGACGGCTGGCGGTCGGCGCGCTGACGCTGCTGGCCGGGCTGGGCGTGGCCGCCGCCTCGGTGGCCGGTGCGGGTGACACCGCCGCGCTGGACACCGAGGCCGCCCGCAAGCTGGCGCTGACCGGCTCGGCGGCCACCGAGGTCTCGCACACCGCCTGGCCCTGGGTCGCGCTGGTGGGCGGGCTGCTGCTCGTCCTGGCCGGACTGCTCACCCTGCGCTACGGCCGGGGCTGGCCCGCGATGGGCAGCCGCTACGAGGCGCCGACCCGCAAGGCCCCGGCGAAGACCGACACGCCGGGGGACCTGTGGAAGGCCCTGGACCGGGGCGAGGACCCGACCGCGGTGTGAGCTGCGCGCATGTGACGCGATAGACCCGCCACCCGCTTTGGGCCACCGGTGTGTGGCCCGGCACAATGGAACCCGTCAACCCGCCGGCGGCCCCGCAGGCCCGGCCGGGCCCCGAGAGCCAAGGAGCACCACTCAGATGGCAGCAGCAGCACACGGCCACACCCCCGCCGCCTGGACCGGCGTCGTCATCTCCTTCGTCGGCTTCGGCGTCGCGGGCGTCGCGATGATCCTGCCGTCGGTGCTGCTCGTCTGGGTCGGCCTGGCGGTCGTCCTGGCCGGCGGCGTGGTCGGCAAGGCCATGTCCATCGCGGGCATGGGCCAGCAGGCCAGCACCAACGTCTACAAGTCGGCCGAGGAGCAGGTCGCGGCCCGCGAGGCCCGCGTCGCCGTCGCCGCCTGACGACGGGTTCGTCGCACCACACGTTTGTCGTACATCGGAACGGCGGGCGCGCCACGCCCGCCGTTTCGTCGCGTCCGGGCCCGACCCGGGCAGAATCGGGGCGTGACCTCCGCCCCCACCGCTTCCGCCCCGCCGCCCGTGCTGCGCCGGCTGAGCCCGCCGCTGACCGCGCTGGCGGCGGTGGCCGTCCCCACCGCCTACGTCGCCGTGGTGGACCCGAACACCCCCGGGCACTACCCCGACTGCCCTTTCCTGACCGCCACCGGCTGGTGGTGCCCCGGCTGCGGGGGGCTGCGCTGCGTCCACGCGCTGACCCACGGGGACCTCACCGGCGCCCTGCACGACAACGCCGTCGCCGTCCTGCTGTTCGGGGTGCTGGCGGTGCTCTGGCTGCGCTGGGGCTGGGCCGCGCTGACCGGCGGGCCGCCGCCCAGGACCACCGTCGGGGCCCGGCGCTGGGTGCTGATCGCGCTGCTGGTGCTGGTGTTCACCGTGGTGCGGAACTCGTCGGTCGGCGCCGGGCTGGCACCGCCGCTGGTGTGATCGAGCCGTCGAGCCGTCGAGCCGTAGAGCCGGCCCGTCAACCGCCGTTCCCGGCCACCGGTCGGCTCCGGCCGGAAGAGCGTCCTAAACCGGTGCGAAGTCCGTCCGAAAACCGGTGGGGGGCCGGTGAAGCCGCAGCTGGGGACCGCCGTTGCGGGCGTCCGGTCCGCGAGACGTGGTTCGAACCGATGCGCCCCCCGCCCCCGGGTGCCGATACCATCGAAGTGCCGGTGGGCCGTCGCCCGCCGACTCGCGCCGACCAACTGGCAGAAAAGATGGGGGCTCCTGAGTGAGTGTGCTCGACTCGATCATCGAAGGGGTCCGCGAGGACCTCGCCGAGCGACAGGCCCGGGTCTCCCTGGACGAGCTCAAGGAGCTCGCCGCCAGGGCACCGGAGGCCAAGGACGGCGTCGCCGCCCTCAAGGGCGACGGGGTCCGGGTGATCTGCGAGGTGAAGCGCTCCAGCCCGTCCAAGGGCGCCCTGGCCTCGATCGCCGATCCGGCCGCCCTGGCGGTCGACTACGCGGCCGGCGGTGCCGCCGCGATCAGCGTGCTGACCGAGCAGCGCCGCTTCGGCGGGTCGCTGGCCGACCTGGACGCCGTCCGCGCCGCGGTGGAGACCCCGCTGCTGCGCAAGGACTTCATCGTCACCGCCTACCAGCTGTGGGAGGCCCGTGCGCACGGCGCCGACCTCGCGCTGCTGATCGTCGCGGCCCTCGACCAGCCGGCCCTGGTGTCGCTGATCGAGCGCGCCGAGTCGATCGGCCTCACCCCGCTGGTCGAGGTGCACGACGAGGAGGAGATCAAGCGCGCGGTGGACGCCGGCGCCCGGATCATCGGCGTCAACGCCCGCAACCTCAAGACGCTCGAAGTGGACCGCAACACCTTCGAGAACGTCGCCCACGCCATCCCGGACGGTATCGTCAAGATCGCCGAGTCCGGCGTGCGCGGCCCGCTGGACGTGATCAACTACGCCAACCTCGGCGCCGACGCGGTACTCGTCGGCGAAACCCTGGTGACCGGCAAGGACCCGCGTGCCGCGGTCGCCGACCTGGTCGCCGCCGGGGCCCACCCCGCCGTCCGGCACAAGGACTGACACCCATCCCATGAAGATCGCCGCCCGACTCGCCCCCGGTTGCCGCCCGCGCGGCTGCCGCGCACCCGCACGCCGGGTGCTGGGGCGTCGGGTGCGGTACGTCATCGGGTGCGAGCCCGGGCAGGTGCCGGGGCGGCGATGGCGCGTGACGTCCGGCTGAATCCGGTCCGGCCGACCTCCGGCCGGGAAGACGTCATCGTCGTCCATCTCCGTTCAAGGGAAACCACCATGTCCGAAAAGGACTACCTGCCCGGCGCCCAGGTGCCGGACGCGCGCGGCTACTTCGGCGCGTACGGCGGCCGCTTCATCCCCGAGGCGCTGGTCGCCGCGGTCGAGCAGGTCGCCGAGGAGTACGAGAAGGCCAAGGCCGACCCGGCCTTCGCCGCCGAGCTCGACGCGCTGCTCAAGGACTACACCGGGCGCCCGAGCCCGCTGACCGACGTGCACCGCTTCTCCGCCGAGGCGGGCGGCGCGCGCGTCCTGCTCAAGCGCGAGGACCTCAACCACACCGGCTCACACAAGATCAACAATGTGCTGGGCCAGGCGCTGCTCACCAGGCGGATGGGCAAGACCCGGATCATCGCCGAGACCGGCGCCGGCCAGCACGGCGTGGCCACCGCGACCGCCTGCGCCCTGTTCGGCTTCGACTGCACCATCTACATGGGTGAGGTGGACACCGAGCGCCAGGCGCTCAACGTCGCCCGGATGCGGATGCTCGGCGCCGAGGTGGTGGCCGTCAAGTCCGGCAGCCGCACGCTCAAGGACGCCATCAACGAGGCGTTCCGGGACTGGGTCGCCAACGTCGACTCCACCCACTACCTGTTCGGCACCGTCGCCGGGCCGCACCCGTTCCCGATGATGGTCCGGGACTTCCACCGGATCATCGGCGTCGAGGCGCGGCAGCAGGTGCTCGACCGGACCGGCCGGCTGCCGGACGCGGTCGTGGCCTGCGTCGGCGGCGGCTCCAACGCGATGGGGATCTTCCACGAGTTCATCCCGGACGCCGGGGTGCGCCTGATCGGCTGCGAGGCGGCGGGCGAGGGCGCCGAGACGCCCCGGCACGCGGCCACCCTCACCAAGGGCGACCCGGGGGTGCTGCACGGCTCCCGGACGTACGTCCTCCAGGACGAGGACGGGCAGACCGTCGAGTCGCACTCGATCTCGGCGGGGCTGGACTACCCGGGGGTCGGGCCGGAGCACGCCTGGCTGAAGGACACCGGGCGGGCGGAGTACCGGCCGGTCACGGACGACGCCGCGATGCAGGCGCTGCGGCTGCTGTCCCGCACCGAGGGGATCATCCCGGCCATCGAGAGCGCCCACGCGCTCGCCGGGGCGCTGGAGCTGGGGCGCGAGCTCGGGCCGGAGGCGACCATCCTGGTCTCGCTGTCGGGGCGCGGGGACAAGGACATGCACACCGCGGCCGAGTACTTCGGCCTGTACGACGAGCAGGCCGGCGGCGCGGGCGACGGCGCCGCCGAGGGGGGTAAGTGATCATGACTTCCAAGCTGAGCGCCGGCAAGCTGAGCGGTGTCCTGGCGGCCGCCAAGGCCGAGGACCGGGCCGCGCTGATCGGGTACCTGCCGGCCGGGTTCCCGACCGTGGACGGCGGCATCCGGGCGGTCAACGCGCTCATCGAGGGCGGCTGCGACGTGGTCGAGGTCGGGCTGCCGCACTCCGACCCGGTGCTGGACGGCGCGGTCATCCAGACCGCCGACGACATCGCGCTGCGGGGCGGCGTGCGGATCAAGGACGTGCTGCGGACCGTCCAGGAGGTCGCCTCGGCGCACCCCGAGGCCGCGGTGCTCGTGATGACGTACTGGAACCCGGTCGACCGCTACGGCGTGGCGCGGTTCGCGGCGGACCTGGCGGCCGCCGGCGGCGCCGGGTGCATCCTGCCGGACCTGCCGGTGGAGGAGTCCGAGGAGTGGCGCAAGGCGGCGGACGAGCACGGGCTGGACACCGTGTTCGTGGTCGCCCCCAGCAGCAAGGACGCGCGGCTGGCGGAGGTCACGGCGGCCGGGAGCGGGTTCGTGTACGCGGCCGCGGTGATGGGCGTGACCGGGACGCGGTCGGCCGTCGGGTCGATGGCCGAGGACCTGGTCGCCCGGACCCGGGCGACGACGGACCTGCCGGTCTGCGTCGGGCTCGGGGTGTCGGACGCGGTGCAGGCGGCCGAGGTCGCCCGGTTCGCGGACGGCGTGATCGTCGGGTCGGCGTTCGTGAAGCGGATCCTGGCCGCGGGCGAGGACGAGGCGGCGGCGCTGGACGCGGTGCGGGCCCTCGCCGGAGAGCTGGCGCAGGGCGTCCGCAGGAGCTGACGCGGTAGGAACATCCGGCCGACGGCCCGCCACTCCCCCGGGGGTGGGGGGGCGGGGGGGTTTGGCGGGGGGGGGGGCAGGGGGCGCGGCGCCACCCCCCCCGCCCGGCCGACAG
>NZ_JBSHBN010000146.1:0-24353 GCF_053612025.1 Kitasatospora sp. NPDC054768 | reverse complement strand
CGACCTGATCCCCTACCCCGCCGCCGGCATCCACGGCGCCCTCACCGACCCCGGCGGCCTGACCCACCACGGCTGGCCGGCCGCCTGACGGCCCCCGGCCCACCCGTGCTCACCCTCCAGCCCCGGTGCCGCCCCCAGGCGCGCCAGGGCGTTCAGCGGGTGAGGCGGACGGGCCCGAAGGTGGCGCAGAACCCGCAGTCACAGCTGGTGAGGGAATTCGCCGGGCAATGGGCGCTCGGCCAGAAGCGGAACGCACAGGGCCCCGGACCGAGCGGCGTCCCGTCCCCGGGCACCGTCCGGTCGCACCAGGTACACCGGACGGCCGCGGGCACACCCGCCTCCCGCAACCGCCGGACCGCGACGACGGCAGTGTCGAACGGAACGGTGAGCTTCATCGGCGTGTGACCGTTCCCCGGTTCCGGCCCGTCAGCGCGGACGGGCCGGAACCGGCGAAGACCCCCGGCATGTGCGAGGAGACCGGCCGCGCTGATCGGCACGTGGCGGGACGCTGGCACCGAGTCAGCCACGGCGTGGCAGGATCAGGCTGGCTTCGTACGCGGCGATGGCCGCCTCCACCCGGTTGCGGGCGCCCAGCTTCGCGAGCACCGCGCTGACGTGCGCCTTCACCGTGCCCTCGACCAGGTGCAGCTGGCCCGCTATCTCCGCGTTGGACAGCCCCGTCCCGAGTCCGGCCAGCACCTCGCGCTCCCGTTCCGTGAGTCGCTCCAGCGAGCGGTGGGGATGTGCCGCCCGGTGGGCGCGCAGCCCGGCGATGACTCGGCCGGCGACCCGCGGGGACAGGTAGGCCCCGCCGGCTCCCACCGCCCGTACCCCGTTGAGCAGTTCCCTCGGGTCGTCCGCCTTCAGCAGGAAGCCGTCGGCGCCCTCCTCCAGGGCGCGGGTGACGTACTCGTCCTGACCGAAGGTCGTCAGCATGATCACACCGACTGCCGTCGGCTCTCGGTGGAGCCGCGCCGCTGCTGTCAGCCCGTCCAAGCCGGGCATCTGGATGTCCAACAGGACCACGTCCGGCCGGTACCGGCGGGTGAGCGCGATGGCCTCGTGCCCGTCACCCGCCTCGGCGACCACTTCGACGTGCGGGTCCCTGGCGAGGATGGCCCGCACACCAGCCCGGACCATCGCCTCGTCGTCGGCCACCAGGACCCGGACCGGCCGGCTGCTCGGTGTCGTCTCTTCCACGCGGCGAGCCTACGGCCGACGCACCACCGTGCGAACGGCAAGTCCCGCAGATCCGCCCCGGGTCGGGGCATACCCCCGACGAAAGGCAGGACGCCGCTGCCGTTCGACCAATGGGCGCCGACGCCGCGGACTCCTAGCGTCGCTTCCGTACGGAAAACGAGGCGGCCGCCCCGGGCCAGGCCCATCACGCGTCGGCCGGTGTGCGCCACCGTCGACGTCCGCGTGCTGTATTCCGCGGTCCGCGACCTACATGAAGGAACTCCGTGATCACCCTCCAAGGACTCACCAAACGCTATGGCGACACCCTCGCCGTGGACGAGCTGACACTCGACGTCCAGGCCGGCCGCGTGACCGGCTTCCTCGGCCCCAACGGGGCCGGGAAGTCCACCACGATGCGCATGATCCTGGGCCTGGACCACCCCACCCGCGGGCGGGCCCTGATCGCCGGCCGGCCCTACGCGGACCTGCGACGGCCGCTGTGTGCGGTCGGCGCGATGCTGGACGCCCGGGCCGTCCACCCGGCCCGTTCCGGCCGCACGCACCTGCTCGCCCAGGCCCGGGCCAACGGCATCCCGGTACGCCGCGTGGACGAGGTGCTGGAGACGGTGGGCCTGACCAAGGCGGCCCGCCGGCCGGCGGGCACGTACTCGCTCGGCATGAGCGGGCGGCTCGGGGTGGCGGGCGCCCTGCTCGGCGATCCGCCGGTGCTCGTCCTGGACGAGCCGGTCAACGGCCTCGACCCGGACGGTGTGCGCTGGATCCGTCGGCTCGTCCGTGACCGGGCGGCGGAAGGACGCACCGTGTTCCTCTCCAGCCATCTGATGAGCGAGATGCAGCTGACGGCTGACCATCTCGTCGTCATCGGACGGGGCCGGCTGCTGAGCGACACCTCCATGACGGAGTTCCTCGCCGCCGCCTCTCCCGCGTCGGCGCGCGCCGTGGTGCCCGACCCTGGGGAGCGGGCGACGCTGGTCCGTCGCCTGATGACGGCTGAGGGGGTGAGTGTCGAGACGTCCGCGTCCGGCGAACTCACCGTCGAGGGCCGCACCGCCGCCGAGATCGGTGACCTGGCCCACCATTGCCGGGTCCGGTTGCACCAGCTGTGCGATGTCCGGGTCTCGCTGGAGCAGGCGTACATGGACCTGACCGCGCGCAGCACCGAGTACACGACGGGCGGCAAAGGCGCGGACACGACCGGCGCGGCCGCGGCGCCGAACGAAGGGGGACGACAGTGACCACGACGACGACACCCGACAGGCCGACGGACCCGCCCAGGGCCGTGCCCGACACCCCTGGCCGGGGCGCACCCGGTGGCTTCGCCGGGGCGATCGCCTCCGAATGGACCAAACTGTGGTCCGTCCGGGCCCCTTGTCTCTGCCTTCTGGCGGGCCTCGCGATCACCGGCGTCTTCACCTACTACTACGCCTCGATCGCCCGCATCAACGGGCATCCGATCCAGCCCGTCGGGAACGCGGCGGCCTCCTCCGCCGTCCTCGCCCAGTTCGCCGTCGTCGTCCTGGCCACGGTCGCGGTGACTTCCGAATACTCGACGGGGAGCGTGCGGGCCTCCCTGCTGTGGGTGCCCCGGCGGCATCGGGTCCAGGCGGCGAAGGCACTGGTGGCGGCCGTGGTCGCGTTCGTCGCCGGCACCACATTCGCCGTCGTGGGCACGGCGGTGGCCTGGGTGGCGTTCGGCGGACGGGCTTCCTTCGAGACAGGCCCGAGCCTCCGGCAGGTCCTCGCGGTAGGTCTCTACCAGGCGTTGGTCGCCGTGCTGACCGTCGGGGTGGCGTTCGCCACGCGCCACCCGGCCGGCGCGCTCTCAATCCTCGTCACACTCCTGTGGGCACTGCCGAGCGTGCTCCTGGGGCTCGGAGGCCCGACGCTCGCGGACGTCAACGACCATCTGCCGCACGGATCCGGAGACCACTTCATGCGCATCGGCGCCGAGGCCCCGTACACACCGGCGACGGCGGTCCTGATCGTGGCGGCGTGGGCCGCGACCGCACACCTGATCGGCCTGTACGTGCTGCGCCGCCGGGACGCCTGACCCCGCGTCGGAACCGGCCCGGACGCCCTCACCATGCCCACCCCATGGTCGGACGTCCGGGCCCGTCCTACAGAATCGACCCGGGCAGGTGAGGACATCCATCGAAAGGACAGTCGACGCGTCATGCTGCACACGCGCATACCTTCAGCAAGGTCCGTACGCGGCGACGTGGCCCTGTGGAGCGTGCTCGCTGCCGCCACCGGCTACGGGTTCCGGGAAGCGGGCGCGGCCTCGCCGGCCCTGGACCTGCTCCTCCCGTTGGCCGTCCTGGCGGTGGCCGTGCCACTGGCCCGCCGTCGACCGGGGGCCGCGGTCGTCCTCGTCAACGGGCTGTGCGCGCTGGGTCTGGCCGACTCCGCGACCCCCGCCAACGCCCAGGTCCTGTCGCTGGCCGCCCTGAGTTGTGTGCTGGGCGCCCGGGTCGCCGCGGCACGGCGCCCGCTCCTGGTGCTCGCGGGGTGCCTCGCGGCCGATCTCGCGACGTGCGCGGTGCTGCGGACGCAGGCCGTCTGGTGGTTCTACGCGCTGACCGTGCTGCCTTCCGCCCTTCTGCTGCCCTGGCTGGCCGGACGGCACTGGCGTGGCCGGCGCGAACTCGTGCGGGAGGGCTGGCGGCTGGCCCGGAGCCTGGAAGAGCGGCAACACCTGGTCGCGGAGCGGGCGCGGCTGACCGAACGCGCGGACATCGCGGCCGACATGCACGACTCCCTCGGCCACGCCCTGAGCCTGGTCGCCCTGCGCGCCGGGGCCCTGGAACTCTCCCCCGACCTCACGGACCGCGATCGCGCCGAAGTCGCCGAACTGCGCGGGACGATCGCGGACGCGGTGGAACAACTGCGGGAGACCGTCGCCGTCCTGCACGACCCGCCCGGAACGGAAACAGGTGCGGGCCTGCCCGTCAACGACACCGTCGAGGACCTCCTCGCACGGGCGGTCGCCTCCGGGGTGCCGGTGCGCTGGGAGCGGCGCGGGGCGGTGCCCACGCTGTCCCCGCTGGTCGAGCGCGGGATGTACCGGGTGGTGCAGGAGGCCCTCACCAATGCCATGAAGCACGCGCCGGACGGTGCGATCCGGGTGCGGATCACACACGAGGCCGACCGTACCCGCGTGAGCGTCGTGAACGCCGCTCCACCGGCTGACGGGCCGGCGCACACGGCCGAAGGCCCGACATCTGGCGTCGGCCGCCGGGGCCTGATGGGGCTTCGGGAGCGGGTGTCGGTTCTCGGAGGCTCCTTGTGGAGCGGCCCGTATCAGGACGGGTTCTGCGTCACCGCCGTCCTCCCGCACCAGGCCGCGGCCCACCCGAGGACACCGCCTCCGGGACCCGGGACGGCGCCCGGAACACAGGCCAGGACCCGCGGGCGGCACACCGAGTCCGCGTTGCCGTCCGGGACCGCTTCCCGCCGAGCCCTCAACACGGACGCCGTCACACCAGA
This sequence comes from Kitasatospora sp. NPDC054768, assembly GCF_053612025.1. Lineage (NCBI taxonomy): Bacteria > Bacillati > Actinomycetota > Actinomycetes > Kitasatosporales > Streptomycetaceae > Kitasatospora > Kitasatospora sp. NPDC054768. Next base: position 19,667 of record NZ_JBSHBN010000146.1, on the reverse strand, counting down.
GAGCGCCAGGCGGCTCGCCTCCGTACGGAGCGCTGCTCGCCGCCGCTCCATCGCTGCCTTCGCAGCGCCGGTCGTCGCAGCCGCCTTCTTCGTGCCCGCCGCCGTCTATCTGGCCTGGCAACTGACGACGAGCGTGCTGCCGCCATCCCGGTTCGACGAGCTGACCATCGGTCGGCCGCGCGTCGAACTCACCCCTCTGCTGCCCGCCCGCGCCTACCCCTACCCGCCCGACCACGCCCGTTCCGCACCCCGGCCGCCCGGCGCCACGTGCGAGTTCTACCGTTCCGGCCGCAACCTGTTGGAAGAGGTCGACATCTACCGACTCTGCTGGTCCAGCAACAGGCTGGTGACGAAGGACACCGTGCCCGCAAGCTGGCCCTGACCCCCGCGTCATCTGCCCGGTCCGTGGGAGGGGCAACTTCCCGACAACGAATCCGGCGGAACGGCTTGGCGTCTCGCACGCCACGGTCTCCAGCGCGGCGGCCGGGCCCAGCTGGAAGCCGCAGATCGACAAGGCGCTCGGGGTGCTGTCCAGCCGGGTACGTTTTTGGTGGAGCAGCGGCTTGGAACGCGGAAGAACGCCGGGGCTGACGCACGATGTACGTCAGCCCCGGCGTCTGTTGGTAGCGGGGACAGGATTTGAACCTGCGACCTCTGGGTTATGAGCCCAGCGAGCTACCGAGCTGCTCCACCCCGCGTCGGTGGTCCCGACTCTACGGCACCAGCCGATAATCACAAACTCAGTCCCGGACGGCCGGCGGCGGTGAGCACAGCAGCGAGGTGCTGGACGGCGCCCCGGCGTCCGTGTTGGCGGCGTCGAATCGCGGCGGATGCTGGCGGCCTACCCGCCGACCTCACCGTCTCGCGCAGTGAACGCCGGAGTCGCGCGGGAGCTGTGCCACGCGCTTCGGCCCATGCCTTCCGGGTGTTCAGACTCGGTATCCGCGTTCCCCACGTGTCATGGCCGGCCGGTCTGGAGGATGGCTGGCGGGGGCCAGCCCCACTTCGTCTTGGGCCGGCCCTGCAGGATCCCGATCGGGGGATCCCGATCGGTGGGTCAGGCAAGGTTGTGCTTCGATCACGAATCGTGGTTCTGGTCCAACTTCTGGGCTCTGTCGCCAACCTCGATCTTTCGTGACGGCCCGTCGGTTTCTCGGGCGGGCCGTTTCGGCTTCTCGGGCTGGTGAAGGGCAGGGCGGTGGCCCGGCTGTCGCGTCGAGTGGGCGCCGGGTTCCACGACTCCGGGGGCAGGGCTGCTCGTCGGGATGGGCCGTTATTGCTGGTCAGCCGGGGTTCGGCAGCGATTGCAGGCGACTGAGAGCGCTGGTGATCACGTCGGTCCAGGGCCAGTGGCGGGCAAGACGGAGGTAGCGGCGACGACCGGTGGTGCCAGGCGGGCGGCGGCGGAGAACAGCCGTGGTCGCAGGCGTTCGGGCTCCCAACGGCGGGCGGGGCCGGTCAGGGCGAGCACTGGGCATCCAGGCCGGCAGGTCGAGCGCGAGCTGGACGATCTCCAGCCAGATGCGGTTATGGGCGGTGTCGTGCAGGGGCAGGTTTCGCAGGCCGGTGTCGCGGGCGGCGCGGATGCGGTCCTCGGCGCGGGCTCGCTGGCGGTGCCGCAGCTCCAGCCTCGCGATAGGCGTCTGCTTCGTGTTGGTGGCGAAGCAGGTCAGTCGCATCCCGTCGGCGTCGGTGAAGCGCAACTGCGCGCCGGGATGGGGCCGTTCCTTGCGGACGATCAGCCTCATCCCGCTCGGCCGGCCCTTGAGGACGTCGCCGGCGAGTCCGGCGACCCAGGCACCGTCGTGGACCTGGCCGTTCGGCTCGACGGCGGCAGTCCAGGCCGAGACGGGGACCCTGAGCACGGCCTGGTGGACGGCGTCGGTGATGGTCATCCCGACCGAGTAGGACAGCCATCGGCCTCGGGCGGCAAGCCAGTCGAGGATCGGGGGCATCCTTCCCGGCCAACTTCCAGACCCGCTCGCGGACTTCGGACCTCGTTCGGCGGACCGCCGCCAGCGCGCGGGGACCGGCCGTAGCCAGGGTGTCGACCAGCCGTGAGACCGTGGGATCGGAGGCCACCAGTCCGAACATCGCGGGCTCGGCCCGCAGCATCGCCACATCTGACAGGCAGTCCCCGCCCAGTGCCACCGCCAGAGCGAGGTCCAGCAGGACTTTCCCCGGATCGTGCACCGCCCGCGGCTTGCGCCACGGCGTCAACGCCGCCGACATCGCCTTGTCCGGCCCGGCCTTACGGACCGTCTCCACCGGCAGGACCCCACCGGCCTGCGAGATCACCCCGCCGCCGTCGTCCCGGACCGCGGACACGTGGATGGGACCCGATACCCTTGTTCACCTGGAGAGTGCTTCTTTCTTTGCATCTGACAGGACCCTCGACAAGTCCCATCGTTGCAGGTCAGCAGCACTCTCTATTTGTTTGATCAAGACGCGGACACGCCCGCTCGTGAAGCGCGATGTCAGCGGCCTGAAACCGCAGTGCATCAGACCGCTCTTGGGCACGATGCCCAGCCAAGGATCGAAAGCAGGGGACTGTCCGAAAGCAGATCACCGGCGTCCAGCAGCAGCTCCAGATCCTCCATCTTTCACCTGCCACCCACAACTGAGCTCCCGCCGCATCACCGACCGCGGCCCGCCGCACACCGCCGGGTGGAGAATCTCGGTTGCCGACGCCGATCACGCGGTGGTCTGATGCCGCAGTGGCAGGTATGAGCATCACCCTGTGTCTCCCGGCGGAAGCGGCCGAGCGGGTTGAGGAGGCAGTCGCCGAGGCGATGGAGCCCTTCTACTTGGATGCCCAGGGCCGGGAGGAGAACCGCATCTGGGACTCCTGGAGGATCGTCAGCCGCGCGTTCAACGTGCTGCCCGGCCATGAGACGGACCTCCGGCTGGTCGCTCCTCACCCCAGCCGCTGGGGAGGCTACGTCGAGCCGCCGGTCAACGACTTCGGCTGGTGCGCCGGCGGACCGCGCGAGCTGCTGGACTTCGGGGCCTCCACCGAGGAGGCCCGGCAACTGGCGGACGCGGTCTGGCTGCACTGGCACCAGCTGGCGGCCGAGCTGCCCGCCGCCCAGCCCTATGACGTCTACTACGGCCGCCATGTGACCGAGGGCTGCGCCTACTCCCGCGAACAGGCCGCGGCGGACTACTGGTCCCAGCCCCTGCTGCGAGCCTACGAAGAACACCGGGCCGCGCTCTCCACCGCGCGGTACTCCTCGCACTTCCTCTTCCTCACCGACCCGGTCGTCCAGGTCGGACAGGAACCCCGGGAACGGTTCGTCGAAGGCCGGGCGGCCGGGGCCCTGCCCCGACACAACGTGCTCTCGCTGGGCGGCTGGTGGTACGAGGACGGCGGACCGGTCGCGCACGGTGCCTGCCGCCACCGGGACGACTGTCCGCACCGGCCCGAGCTGCCCGACGGTCAGCAGCACATCGACCGCTACCTCGCCGACCTCCCGGGCGACACCCTCCTGGTCGGCCTGCACTGCCACGTGTGAGTAGTCGTGGCGGATCGCCGCGAGCGCACGGAGCCCTGCTGCGGCAAGGATGTCCCGCTGCCTCCCCGCGTCGGCGGCCCGGTGCAGCGCCGCCTGTTCGGCAGCGCGCCGCGCCTGGTCCTCGCCGTCGGGAACGCCCTCTCGTCTCGGGTGTCGGAGTGCAACGGCGGCGCGAACAGCGGAGTGGTCGTCATGCCGGTGCAACCGGCTCGGCGCCAGACCGGTCACTGGTGAGGCAACCTCGGGCCGATCGCCACCGTCGGTCTCCCCGCCCCGACTGGGAGAGCTTCGACCCCGCTGACGTCGACCTGGACACGCTGGTCGACGCCGCTCTGCAGTTCTCCCTCTACACCGACGCCCTGCTGGTCCCGTACGTCGCGGGTCACCGTTTCAGGTCTGTGGCCAGTGGCTTTACGCCTCCGGTTGCCGGTTCGGTCGGAACCGTCGAAGTGGCTGGCGCGGTGATCAACATCAGCTTCTCTGGTTCGGCCACGGCCGAGAAGCCAGCACGTGCGTAGACTTCGTGCGCGTCCAACGTGGAGAGCATCAACCGCTTCAGCCGGTAGGGCGCCAGCGCCGCGACGACCGACTCCGCCAGCCAGGTACCGATGCCCCGGCCGCGTGACTCGCGGGCGACGTAGACGTCGCAAAGCCAACCGAAGGTGGCGTAGTCCGTGACGACTCGGGCGAATGCGATTTGCCCGGCGGTGTCCGGGGTGTAGACACCGAAGACGAGCGAGTGCTCGATCGATCGCGCCACGGTCTCTCGACTCCGGCCCAGAGCCCAGAAAGCGTCAGTGGAAAGCCAATGGTGCACGCGGTCGAGATCGATGCGCGCGGGGTCGGTATCGAGGGTGAGGCCGTCTGCCCTGGTCGTGATCACGGCATCTGATCGTACGGGGCTGGCCCCGAGGGCTGGGCCTGCACTGCAGGGGTCACCGGTTCAGGTCTGTGGCCAGCGGGTTTGGGTGACTTCGATGCCGAGGAGTTCGAGGAGGTGGAGTTGAACGCCGCGGGTGATCTGCACTATCGGCCGGTCGACGATGCTGCCGATGCGCAGGGTGAGTTCGCCGAGGTGATAGAGGATCATCCGGCCGGTGGGGCGGACCCGGCGGTTGTCCGAAGAGAGGCCGACCATGGTCTGTTCGGGGCCAAGCGCCCGTCTGACCTGGCGTTCGATCAGGCAGAACACCAGCAGTGCCAGGCAGATCACCTGGACCAGAGCCGCGACGCGGTGGTTGTGCTGCACGAACAGCGGAGGACGGCGAGCGGGCCCTTGAAGTCCGCGTAGCGGCGCTCGACCGCGCCTTGGCCCTTGTAGTGGACCAGGACCTGCGCGGGGTCGGCCTTGTCGGCGGACAGGCCGGCCAGCAGTGCGTACCAGCCGTCGACGGCGGCCTCGGCATCCAGCGCCTGGTGATCGACATGCCAGTCCAGGCCCGGGGTGCCGGCCTCGTCCTCGGTGATGTGCCAGCGCAGGCACGAGACCACACGGCGGCGGGCGGCGATGACCCCGACCCGGGCGGCGATCTTCTCCCGAGTCTTGTAATGCCGTCCGCCCGCCGCACGGCCGAGCTTGTCCAGCTCCTCGGTGGCTTTGGCCAGGCGCTTGGCGCGGGCGGCCTGCCGACCTCTGGCGTTGGCGGTGGAGTGGACCAGGATCCGGCGCACCGTGAGCACCGGGTCGCGCTTGCGCGGCCCGGCCAGGGTGTGGACGTCCTCCAGTACCCGATAGACCTCCCGCTCGGCAGGTGCCGTGCCCGCCTCCCGGTCGGGCACCCAGTCCACCACCGAAGCCTGTTCCAGATCGAGGGCAGCGTAGACCTCGTCCTTGACCTGCGCGGCTGGGACCGGTGCGATGAACTCCACCCCGGCGGTCTGCAAGGCGGCGACGTTCGCATAGGACACCAGCTTGGAGTCCGCGACCATCAGGAACTTCCGTTCGCCCGCCATCGCCGACAGGTCCCGCGGAGTGCATCGCCGAAGGCGGGTCCCGCTCCTGCGCCGCTCCCGTACGGGGGTCGGCCCGCCTCGTCCGTTCCCGCGCCGCTCTCAGCCCCGCGTCACGGCCGACGGCCCGGGGGCCGTCCTCATCGTTGTGTCGCCCCCGTGCCGGGAGTGCGTGCCTTCCGCCGGCGCATCACCTCGTCGGCGATGGCCACTGTCCCACCGGGGGCGATCTCCTCCAGGTCGTCGAGGACCATCGCCCAGCCGCCGAGGAACACGGCCCGGGCGGCCAGCCTGCGGGCGCGGGCGGGCTCCGACCGTTCCACCAGGGCGGCCAGGGCCCGCGCCCGCGCCCGGCCGTGGGGGATCGTGTGGGCCAGGTCCTCGGCCCGCTCCGGCTCACCCTGGCGGGCCAGCGCACCGACGACGTCGACGAGTGCCTCGCCCCGCCCCCAGCGGTCGGGAATCGCGGGGACGAGGGCCTCGGCCCGGGCCGTCTCGCCGCGCCGGGCCAGCTCGCCGACGACCGCCATCAAGGCCCGGCTCCGCACCCGGCGGTCGGCCAGGGCATGAGCGAGGGCCTCGGCCCGGTCCGTGTCCCCGGACCGGGCCAGCGCCTCGACGACTTCGGCCTTCCGCGCCGCCCGCAGATCGGGATCGGCGATCCGGTCGGCGAGCGCCGTGGCCCGCTCGACCTGCCCGTGCCGGGCCAGCAGCAAGGTCACGGCCTTCCGCAGCGCGAAGCCCTCGAAGCCGCTGTCGCGGCGGAGCAGTTCCTCGGCCCGGTCGGCCAGGGCGAGGGCCACGTCCCGGTTGGCGCTCTCGGCGATCGCCTCCAGCAGCTCGGGCACGATCCTCGCGTCGAAGTGCGGGCTGGGCCGGGCGCGGATCGTGAGGCACAGGACATCGGGGTCGGCGTCACGCTCCCGCGCCCCCGTCGCCGCGGCCTCGGCCTCCTCGGCCGCCCTCGCGGCGGCACGGGCCACGCTGCGCAGCACGGCGTCGAGCCGGCCCAGGTCGCCGATGCGGGCCTCGAAGGCCAGCACCGCGACGAGGGACGCGCGCTGCCCGGTACCCTTGCGGCCCTCGCGGCGGACGAGGTCCTCCACGCGGTCGGCGAACATGCCCGCCAGAACGTGGTCGCCGGCGGCATGCGCGATCTCCATCGCCGTCACGAGCGCGCGCCCCGACTCCGCGCCGGCGCCGGCGCACTCGACGGCTCTGGCGGCGTACCCGAGTGCGGCCGGGAGGTCGCCGCCGTCCGCCACCGCCTTCGCCAGCCCGGCCCAGGCACGCGGCCAGTTGTGCGGGTAGCGGACCGTCCGCGCCAGGCCGGCGGCACCCTCGTGGTCACCGGCGCGTGCCACCGCCGGGATGTGGGCGACCAGGGCGCTGTCCCGCAGCGCGCGGTCGGTCAGCGACTCGGCGAGCGCCCGCGCACCGTCCAGATCCCCGGCCTCGCCCGCCGTCCGCACCAGGTGGACGAGATCCTCCTCCGGCCCGGACCGACCGGCGCCCGAGCGAACCAGCTCGACCGCCAGGGCGAGACGACCGGCACGCACCAGCGCCGCCGCCAGGTCCGGATCGCTCCTCCTGCCCGTCTCCTGGTACGCCGCCAGCCGCAGGACCGTCAGCAGGCAGGGGGTGGACCCACTGCGCAGCAGGCCCGTGTCCCTGCTGCCCGGCGGGGCCAGGCCGAGGCGCTGGTCCCCGATCCTCGTCCAGTAGAGCTCTTGACCCCACTGGGCCAGCCCCTTCAGCATGCACGCCCCCCGCCGAACGACCGCTCCTCGTGCCGCGCGAGGCGGCCGCCACCCGAACCGGACACGATGGTCCGCCGCCCGGGTCTGCCGCTGCGTTCGCGACGGCGTCCGGAGCCGACGTACCCACGGCTGCGCGGGGTACGGCGGAAGCGGTGCGTCGACACCTTACCTTCGGGACCGTCGAGCGATCAGAGTGCGGCCTTCGGCTCCCTTCGCTGAACGGCCTCGCCGACGGTGTCCTGCCGCTTGGCGAACTACCGGGCCTGGACATCGACCGGCTCGCCGCCGACCCGGTCGCCGCTCTCGCAGAAGCATTGGCCGACCGCCCGGAACCGTCGGAGCGGCTCGAAGAGGCGGCGCGTCTACTGGCCGACACCACCGTCTCCGCGACCGCGGCCCGGCTGCACATCAGTGAGCGCCGCCTGCGCGCCCTGTTCACCGACGCCACCGGCTTGTCCCCCAAGCACTTCGCACGCATCGACCGCGTCCGCCTCATGCTCGCGGCCGATGCGGGCCGATGGGCGGACATCGCCACGACGGCCGGCTACTACGACCAGTCCCACATGACCGCCGAGTTCCGCCACTTCATGGGTGTCCCACCGGCCGCGTTCACCGCTGGTCGGCGCCCCGCCGCGACTTCGTGCACTGCCTGAGTTCCAGGACACGGCACAGAGAAGCAGGGTTCCCGGTGATCACCAGGCCCTGTGCCTCTTCATCTCCCGAGGAGCCCCATCGCGCCTGTCTGCGCAACCTCCTGATGTCCTGTCCCGTGAAGTTGGGGATGCGGCTGGCGGGTGGCTTGCCTGCGAGTGCGGTGTGTCCGTGGTGGTGATTGTAGGTCTGGAGCCTGGCGAGGTAGGCGTCGTGGGGTTCCTGTTCGGTGCGGTAGCGCCGTGCGTAGGCCCATTCGTCGAGCAGGGGCGGCTGAAGCGTTCGCCCTTGCCGTTGGTCTGGGGGCGGTAGGGTCGGGTGCGTTTGTGCGCGATGCCCTCGGTGGCGAGGGCATCGCGCCAGGCATGCACCAGGTAGTAGCGGGCGCCGTTGTCGGCCATGACGCCCTCACCGGCGAACCCGTCCCCGACACCCAAGCCTGACAACAGCCCGTACGATGCTGTCGAAGGTTCAGAGTCGGCTCACCGGGGCGCAGCTGGGAGAGATGGCCTGTGGGACGTCGATATCGCAACGCGGGCTCCGGATTCGAACTGAATGGATTGGCGCACTCTGCGCCCAATCGCAGCAGGTCAGGAAGTGTCGGCCCCGCACTCGCGGGGATAGCTCCGAGAAGTGACCCCCCGGCGCGTCGATACCGCGGTCGGCCCCGCACTCGCGGGGATAGCTCCATCGCCCAACTCGGCATCCACACATTCCGGCGGTCGGCCCCGCACTCGCGGGGATAGCTCCTGCGCAGCGTCTCCCCGCTCGCCCATCGGGTTGTCGGCCCCGCACTCGCGGGGATTGCTCAAACAGCGTATGGACGCCCCGCCAGCGGCGCCTCGGCACTACTCAGGCGGCCCTTGAGTACGCCCGCTCATGCACTCCGACCGGCCGCTTCCCTACCGTGATCAACATGGACACGAACGCGGCTCCCACCGCCCCCCGGCCCTCCGTCAACCCGCGCTGGGCCACCGGCTGCGGGATCGCACTGGCACTCCTCACCGCCCTGGTCGTCCTGGGAGCCATGGCGCTGGCCAAGTTCGAGGACTCCCTGACCCAGCACGGGTACGTCAAAGGCCCCGGAACCGTGGTCGAGCCCCTGCACGCCGGCGGGACTGCCCGCTACGACGACGGCCTGAGGATCACCGTGAGCCCGCCCCACCGGGAACCCGACAACAGCTACAGCTTCACGATCACCTACGACAACCGCACCGGCAAGGAACTGCGCCCGGGCGGGACGTCCCCCGCCACCGGCGTCGGCACGACCCGTGGTTCCGCCCCCGTCGTCGTCCGCGCGGGGAAAGCCATCGACTCCGGCAGCCCGTCCGCCACCCCCGCCTCCAGCGCCGGCCCCGCTCCCGTCCCTGCCCCCGGCATGACCGTCCTGGACGTGGCCGCGTCCGTCACCGCCCTCACGCCGCCCCTCGACACGGAGCAGCACCGCACCGTGCCGGTACGGGTGAAGCCCGACAAGGACGGAGGCCCGGCCACGGTGGAGGTCGCCCCGAAGTCGCCCGGGTACCGCGACATCGCGTACTGGCAGTTCGACCTCAGCTGACCAGCCGACCCACGCACGGGTGCCGCACCTGCCGGCCCATGCCCACCGGACGGACCCAGCGCCTACGGGGGGTGCTGCGGGGGTGCGCAACGCCAAGCCCCGACCGTCGGCCGCTCACCCGTGGTGCTCCCGGACCTCGCTCCTGAACATCGACAGCGACCAGCCGATCCTCGACAACTGCGTCGATATCCTCCTCGGCGCCCCGCCCATCGCCGACTCCACCCTCACCGCCGACATCGCCTTCGGCGGAGCCGCGCTTCCGGGGCCGCTCACCCCTTGCCGTGGCGCGCGGGCGGTGCTCGGCGGGGAGGGCGATGCCGAAGCTTGACCGGCAGTTCGGCGAAACGCCTGCCGGCAGTCCCGCAGACCGGCACCATGACTGATGGTCACCATTTGCATCGCCAGCGTCACACTTCACGTGCAGGAGAGATCTGGATGCCGAACGCCGTCGCCGCCCCGTGGGGCACCACCCGGATGCGCCCGTTCGCCGACGCTCCGCCCTGGCCCGCCCTGACTCCGGTCATCGACCCGGACACCCCGGTCGCGGTCTTCCACGACGAGCGGGGCCGCACCGTCGAGCTGGGCAAGCATGGGACCAGCACCGACCAGACCGGCCCGACGAGCACCGGCGGCGGTGGCGGGGACGGGCAGAGCGGCGGCCAGGCCCAGCCGACCGACGTGGACACCGTGACGTCCAACGACCAGGACCAGAGCTGAACCGTGGCGGGTGACCGACAGCCGGCGGTCCTGGTGCTGACCTGCGCCTACGACCCGACCGCCGACATCGTGCTGCGGATCCTGGCCGAACGGCAGGTGCGGGTCGTACGCGCGGATCCCGGCGCCGACCTCCACCGGGGTGCCGTGCTGACCGCCCGCTACAGCGCGGCCGGCCGGCGCGGCACCCTCGCCACCTCCAGCCGGGCCCTCGACCTCGACCGGGTCCGCGCGGTCTGGTACCGGCGCCCCTCGGGCTGGGCCGCGCCGGTCGGCATGGACGGGCAGGACGCCGAGTTCGCCCGTGCCCAGGCCCAGTGGGGCGTCGGGGGCGTCCTCGCCGCGTTGCCCGGCGCCCATTACGTGAACCACCCCTGGCGGATCCGGGCCGCCGAGCACAAGCCCGCCCAGCTCGACGCCGCGCTCGTGGCCGGCTTCGCCGTCCCCGACACGATCGTCACCACCGACCCCGAGCAGGCGCGCGCCTTCTGCGCCGAACAGCCCGGCGGGGCGGTCTACAAGCCGCTGTGGAACTCGCCCTGCACGGACGAGGACGGCCGGCCGGTGCAGGCCTGGGTCGCCGAGGTCGCCCCGGACGAGATCACCGACGCCGTCGCCGCCTGCCCGCACCTGTTCCAGGCCCGCCTGGCCAAGGACTACGACGTGCGGCTGACCGCGGTGGGCCGCGAGCTCTTCGCCGTCCGGATCGACAGCCCCGACCTGGACTGGCGCCGCCGCCAGGACCTGGTCACCCACACCCCGATCGACGTGCCCACGTCCGTGCGCCGGTCCGTGGCCCGCTACCTGGAGCACTTCCGGCTCGTCTACGGCGCCTTCGACTTCGCCGTCGACGCTTCCGGCCACTGGTGGTTCCTCGAATGCAACAGCAACGGGCAGTGGGCGTTCTTCCCGCCTCCGACCACCGACGCCATCGCCACGGCGATCGCCGACCAGCTCCAGAAGGGCCCTGCCGCATGACCACCATCACCGCCGCCGCCGCGGACCTGCGCGCAGCCCTCGTCCGGCAGCTCGCCGCCGACGAGGGCCTCACCGACCCGCACTGGCGTGCCGCCGCAGCAACCGTGCCGCGCGAGGCCTTCGTCGGCGACTACTTCCGCGAAGTCCCCGGCTCCTTCCCCACCTCCTGGGAACCGGTCCAGGAAGGCGGCGACGGCTGGCTGGAGGCCGTCTACACCAACCAGACCCTCATCACCCAGCTCGACGGCCGCATCCACCCCGCCGACACCGACCAACCGGTCGCCGGATCCCCCTCCTCCTCGTCCACCCTGCCCTCCCTGGTCCTGCGTATGTGGCAGCAACTCGACGTGCACGACGGCCACCGCGTCCTGGAGATCGGCACCGGCACCGGCTACTCCACCGCGCTCGGCGCCCACCGCCTCGGCGAGGAGAACATCACCAGCGTCGAAGTCGACCCCGGCCTCGCCGAACGCGCCGCCACCTCCCTCAAGTCCGTCGGCTACGCCCCGCGCCTGGTCGTCGGTGACGGCCTCGCCGGCCACAAGCCCGCCGCGCCGTACGACCGACTGATCGCGACCTGCGCGGTGCGCACCCTGCCCTACCCCTGGCTGCACCAGGTCAGGCCCGGCGGACAGATCCTCGTCACCTTCTCCGGCTGGCAGTACGGCTACGGCCTCGCCCTGCTGACCGTCACCGAACCCGGCGAGGCGACCGGCCGCTTCCTGCCCGGCTGGACCAGCTTCATGATCGCCCGCCCCCACGACCGCCCCCCGCGCCAGAACCCCACCCTCCTCCCCGGCGACGAACGCCCCACCCGCATCGACCCCGCCACCATCACCACCTGGACCGGCACCTGGGTCGCCCAACTCGCCGCCCCCTCCGCCGAACGCATCGGCGCCGGCGACCAACAGATCCTCATCGACCACGCCACCGGCTCCCACGCCCGCACCCAACCCGACGGCCACGGCGGATGGACCGTCAGCCAACGCGGCCCGCTGCGCCTGTGGGACCAGGTCGAGCACGCCATCGAGGCCTGGCAGGCGGCCGGCGCACCGCACCAGGACCACTTCGGCATCACCGTCACCGGCGACGGACAGCGGGTCTGGCTCGGCGACGAGGACGGACCCGGCTGGCGCCTACCGGTGTGATCGTGCTGCCTACGCGGAGCCCGTGCCAGAGGAGAGTGACGTGTCGGGAACGGAAGCAGCCTCGGTGCGGCAGCGCCTGGGACACTGGTGGCGGTTGGCCACCACGGCGCCCGGAGGGCCGGCCGCGCGCAAGCTCACCAATAAAGCACAGGGCGCACTCGACGCGGTGGCGTCCGGACGGCGGATCTCGACTGTGCTGCGGACCGAGGTCCGCTCCGCCCACGCGATGCTTCCGGTATTCAACTTCTCCGTGTTCGCGAGCGCGCTGGTCGCCCTCGCGGTGTTCGGCCTCGAAGTCAAGGTCGTGAAGCGAACGCACGTCATCGAGCAGCTCCTCGCGCTCCAGAGCACGGTCTTCGCGATGCTGGCGGCATCGATCCTCTACAGCATGTACTTCGTCGCAGCACGGGTCGCCGTGTGGTGCGCGCACGAGGCGGCCAAGGCACTGACGGGCAGCAAGTGGAACCACTACCGGACACTCGAGCCGCTTCTGGAAGCACTGGCGGCGTGTGAGTCGCCCGATCGGGTCGGAGATCTGCCACGGCTGCTGCGTGGCAGTGAGCGGGCCGTTCGGCGCGCCCGCCTGCGGCGCGGAACGGTTCCCCGCCGCTCGCACCGCCAGGCCGCGCTCAAGGAGCACGCCGGCAAGGTGGTCGCCGCCCTCCGGATGGCCGAGGCGAGCCTGGACACGTATCCAGAACTCGCGCGGTGCGACTTGGCGGCCAAACTGCACTCCATCGCCGAGGCGTACGTGGAAGGCCGCTTGGGCGCCCTGCTACCGGAGTCCGACCTCGAGGGCGTCAAACCGTCGACCGAGTTCGAGACTCTGCGGCTGGCTGTCCTCGCGGTGACCCCACCCGCTTTGGCCTGGACGGCCGAATCTGTGGGTCTGACAGGGGGTGTACAGGTCCAGACGGTGGGCGCGGGGGTGCTGATCTCGGCAGTCGTGCTGTTCGGCCGACGGGCCGCGGACAAGGTGCAGCAGATCCGCTCGTTGAACAAGGACGGTCCGTAGACGTGTTCGTCAGCGGGCGCGGGGAGGACGATGGGGCGCCATTGCGGCGTACGGTGACCTGCGGCTGACCCCCACGAGCGCGGGGAGGACCGCTCGTCGGCCTTCAGTCGGCGGGCCTGGCGCGGCTGACCCCCGCACTCGCGGGGAGGACAGGTCGGCGCTCCGGCGGGCGGGGCCGATACCATGTCCCGCCTGCGACGGGGTCACCAGTTTCGGCCGGCGGCCAGCTTCTCCGTATCTGCGTCCGCGAACCCGTATGCCGTATGCCGATGCGACGAAGGAGAACTCGTCGCAGATCCATTCGCGCGCAACCGTCTCGCTCCCGCTCCCGGCCGCCATGAACTCCCTGTCCAGCAGGTTGAACTCCTCCGCCGCTGCCTGGGTGAGGGCATACAAGGCCTCGAGATCCGACGGCCGCTCTGCCTCGATGCGCTCACACAGTTGCAGCAGGATTGCCCTGCCCCGGTCGACCAAGGTGACCAGGGAAGTACGAGTCGTCGAACATATCCCGCAGGAACGCGTGTCCCACTACCTGCTGGTTTGTGATCGGCATGAAGCTTTCCCATCTACACAAGAGCTGATGCGCCGATCATGCACAGCACCGCTGACAACGACAGCATCATGTAGCCCAGACCCTGCGCGACCAGGAGTTTCACAACAAGCCCTACCTGACCGAGAAGACGAGTTGGTGTCGGTCGGGCCGAGCTTTCAGTGGGCATCTTGATAGCGATCATCCGCTATGCGACCTTCCTTCATGTCCCGATTTAACCCGATATGCCGAGAAGGCGAGGTATGCCCTCGCAGGGGCAGCGAAAGCCAGAGTCCGTCTCATCCGCTTCTGGGCTCTGGGGTCCGTCTGGTTTGAAGAAGTCATAGAAACGCCCAACGGTGGCATGTCGAGCGGACCCACGCCTGGCAGAACGCCTTCCACCGTCTCGCCCGCTGCTTTGAGCGCCGCGCCGTCGTGATTGACGCGTTCTTCGACCTCGCGGACACGATCATCACCGTCCGCAGCCTCATTCGACGAGCCTGGACCACCCACCGCTGGCAGACACGTCCCCGCCGTCGCCCCTGAACATCAGCCCCTGAAGACCCCCACGTCCTCGGGGGACCGCCTCTCAAGTGGCTCGTACTGCGAGACGTTTGTGCGGGGCCGGTCAACGGCGGGCCAACACCGCGACCTACCAGCCGAAGCCCACCACCAGCCGACCATCCGGCACCACGGCCACCGCGCAGACCCCCAGCGGGAACACCAACTCCGGCCCGACCTGGTCGCCGGTGGTCAGGTCCCAGACCCGCACCGTGCCATCGTCGCCGCCGGTGACCGCCAGGGGGCGGCCGTCGACCACCGCCGTCGCCACCGCGTACACATCGCCAGTGTGGCCGGTGAGCGGCTCGCCGATCAGCTCGTACGTGGTCAGGTCCCATACCTGCAGGGTCTCGTCGTGGCTGCCGGTGACCGCGACGTGACGGCCGTCGACCACCGCCGTCGCCACCGCGCACACCCAGCCGTCCTGGCCGGCGAGGTGTCGGCAGATCTGCCGGCCGGTGGTCAGATCCCACACCCGCACGGTCCGGTCAGAACTGCCGGTGACCGCGACGGGGCGGCCGTCGAGCACCGCCGTCGCCACCGCGTCCACCTCGCCGGTGTGGCCGGTGAGCGGCTCACCCACCTGGCCGCCTGAGGTCAGGTCCCACACCCGCACCATCCCGTCCTGACTGCCGGCGATCACGTGGGGACGGCCGTCCAGCACCGCCGTCGCCATCGCCCGCACCTTGTCGGTATGGCCGTTCACCGGCTCGCCGACCTGCTCGCCCGTGGCCAGATCCCACACCCGGAGCGTCCAGTCCTCGCCTCCGCTGACGATGCAGGGACGGCCTTCGATCGTTGTCGTGACCACCGACAACACCCAGCCGTCGTGACCGGTGAGCGGCTCGCCGATCTGCTTGCCCATGGTCGGGTCCCATACCCGCACGGTCTCGTCGTGGCCACCGGTGACCGCCACGAGGTGGCCATCGACCACCGCCGTCGCCACCGCTCGCACCCCCTCCTCGTACGGCTCCACCGGTGCGCCGGAGTCGGCGACTGTGAGCGGCTCGCCGATCTGCTGGCGCGTGGTCAGGTCCCATACCCGCACGGTGTCGTCGTGGCTGCCGGTGACCGCGACGGGACGGCCGTCGAGCACCGCCGTCGCCACCGAGTACACGTAAGAGGTGTGGCCGGTGAGGGGCTCGCCGATCTGCTCGCGCGTGGTCAGGTCCCACACCCGCACCGTGTGATCGCCGCCGCCGGTGGCCGCGACGGGGCGGCCGTCGACCACCGCCGTCGCCACCGCCCCCACCGCAGCTGCGTGGCCGGTGAGGGGTTGGCCGATCTGCTCGCGCGTGGTCAGGTCCCATACCCGCACGGTCCGGTCAGTACCGCCGGTGACCGCGACGGGGCGGCCGTCGAGCACCGCCGTCGCCACCGCGTCCACCTCGCCGGTGTGGCCGGTGAGGGGTTGGCCGATCTGCCGGCCGGTGGTCAGGTCCCATATCCGCACGGTCCGGTCAGTACCGCCGGTGACCGCCACGGGGCGGCCGTCGACCACCGCCGTCGCCATCGCCAGCAACGCATCGGTGTGGCCAGTCGGAATACGACGCACGGACCGGTCGAGCTGGGAGCCGGTGGCCCACTCGACGCCCCACGGTGCGGCGGGTTCGTCCTCCACCGGTACCGCGGTGATCCGTGCCGACAGCTCCCGGTCCCCGTAACGGGCCGCATCCAGCGCCAGCAGCTGTCGGCGTACCCCCGCAGTGACGTCACGATGCAGGTCTGTCGAGGCCCGGTACACCGACGCGGCCAATCGCGCCACCGGACCCGACGCCGCATCCAGCAACGCCATCACCGATCCCGGGTCCGCGTTCACCAGGAACCCCGGATCGGCCAACCGCTGGGCGGCCACGGCAGATTCAGCACATGGGCGGATACCCCGCAGATCATCAGACATGACCGGCACAGTAGCCGTACCCGACAACACAGCACCGCAGAAAGCACGACCGCCAGACCCCCGCCCGCACATGGGCAGGGCACCGACAGGACGCGAGCGCAGCCACACGAACACGAAGCGTCACCATTGCACATTACGCAGGCCCCCGCCTGGACCTCGCCGGTATCCTTTCCGCCTATCCGCGCGAGTTCTTAACGCCCTCTGAGTGGGCTGCCGTCGCAGGTCCAGCGGTAGGGCTTGGCGTCGTGTTCGTCGTAGGCCAGGACGAAGGTGTCGATGGCCGCGGCCAGTTCGTCGCGGGAGGCGAACCGACCGCGGCGTAGTGGACGTCGGGTCGGGGTGGAGAAGAACAGCTCGACCTGGTTGAGCCGGCCGGCGTGTTCGGGGGTGTGGTGGATGTTGAAGCGGGGACGGGTGACCGGCCAGGCCTTCGTCGTCTTCGCGACGTGGGATGAGCCGTTGTCCATGAGCAGGTGGATGCTGGTGCCGGCGGGGACGGACTCGTCGAGTTGGCGCAGGAAGCCGATGAAGGTGTCGGCGTTGTTGCGGTCGGTGTGCTCGGTGAGGACTTGGCCGGTGCGGACGTTCAGGGCGGCGATGATTGAGACGGTGCCGTGGCGGATGTACTCGAACTCCCGGCGGGTGCGCTGCCCGGGGCGGCCGGACCGGTCGGGGTGTTTGCGGGAGCGTGCGGTGACCCCGGTCTTCTCATCCACGCTGATCACCACCGCGTTCGCAGGGCAGGTGCGGTCCCATGCGTCGATTCGCGCGATCAGCGAGGCGGGCAGCGTGTCGTCCTCCGCCCAGGGATAGGTGTCCACCTCTTCCGGGTGCAGGACACACGGCTCGGGGAGTTCGTGCTCCCATCGAAGCAGGGGCACTTCGGGCGGAGCGGCGAGGAAGCCTTCCGCGCGCTCGGTCTCCCGTGTCCGTCGCCACCGCAGGCGGTAGCGGCGCTCCAGGTACGGGCCGTGGATGTGGGGGCAGCGGAAGAGCTGCACCAGGTCTGCACCGCCGGGCCCGCTGGCAAGGCCGGGGATGTCACGGCGGAAGAACTGGGCCAGCCCCACGAAGGGCACCGGACCGTCCTTTTCGGGAGTTCCTGCGCGGGGCCATGGCCGGCTCGGCGGCCAGACGCCTGCCGCTCGGGCACTGCGTATCTCCTCCGGTGCGTACCCCTCGCTCTCGCGCTGGTGCGGCTCGTGGCAGAGCGGCCATGGTTCGCCGTCCGGCCACAGCATCCGCCCGCCGACGTGACTGTCGTGCATGCCGGGCCGCCCCTCTGGGGTGCAACCGGGTCGTCCGGGCCCGGTACGGGGCCAGCTCCGGGAACACGGCCTCCACGGACACCGGCCTGGCCGGCCTGGTCCTCGCCATGCGCAGACCGTACGCGGCCGGGCAAGGGCTACGCGAGCGGACTGCCGCGAGCCCGGTGCGGCACCCCGACCGACGACCGAACCTCGGCTGTCGCCCTGACCTCGTAGTTCAGAGAAGCCGCGACCGAGCGGCACACCGTGCCGCTGCACCAGGTCCACGCCGCCGACGGCGGCCGGATCCGGCAAAAACGCGTCTGCGAGCTGGACGGCGCGGACGTGCCGTTCGACGACGTCGCCCGCGGCTACGAGGCCCCGAACGGACGCACCGTCGTACTGACCCACGCCGACCTCGCCGACCTCGCCGACCTACCGCTCTCCAGCTCCAGAGAGATCACCGTGCTGGGCTTCCTCGACGCCGACCGCGTGGCCCCGGTCAACTACGACAAGGCCTACTACCTCGGACCATCCAACCCCGCCGCCGCCCGACCGTACGCGCTGCTGCGCCAGGCCATGCTGGAGGCCGACCAGGTCGCCGTCGCCCGCGTGGCGATCAGGACCCGCGAGAGCCTGGCCGTCCTGCGGGTGCGCGAGGACGTCATCGCGCTCCAGACCCTGCTGTGGCCGGACGAAATCCGCTCCGACGCCGGCATCGCCCCGAAGGCGTCCAGCTGCGCCCCGAGGAGGTCGCGCTGGCCCGGAACCTGATGGATGCCATCACCGAGGACTTCCACATCGAGGCCGAACACGACGAGTACGCCCACGCCCTGGAGCAAGTCGTCGAAGCCCGCCTCGCCGGGATCGAACCCCCGCACGCCCCCGAGTCGCGAGTCCTGCCGCCCGGCGGAGCGGTCCTCGACCTCACGGCTGTGCTGGAACGAGCCCTCGCCGCCGCCCAGGAGCGGCACCCGAAGACCGGCGATGCCGTGAAGAACACCAGCACCACCAAGCAGACCGCCAAGAAGACCGCGGCCCGCAAGAGCACCAGGAAGGCCCTGCCACCGAAGGCCGGCGGGGGTGGCCCGAGGCAAGGGGCCGACCGGGCGCGCATGACACGGCCGGGCTGCCGGTGCACAAGTGCCCGGGTAGAGGGCCGGCCCCGACAAACCGGGACGGCCGGTCGACCTTCGGATCGACCGGCCGTTTCGTTTTCCGTGGACGCCGGTCAGTTGGCGACGACGGTGGCCGCGGCCCCGCCGCGGTCGAGCTCGGCGTCGTAGATGTGCACGACCACGTTCACCGAGGACCTGATCCACGTGTCACCGGGCGAGGTGACGCCCACCGGAATGGTCACGGTCTCCCCGCCGGTGCAGGGGAGCTGGACCGAGCCGCGGCCCGATACGGCGGATTGCGTGGCCTGGACGGTGATCTTGACCCACTCGAATGCCGGGAGGCACCGGTAGCTGACGGAGACGTTCAGTGTCCGCCCGGCATCCGCGACGGTGGCGCCGTTGACGCCTATGGAGAGTCCCCCGGCGCTCGCGGGCGCGGCTGCGAGGATCGTGCTCGCCATGGCAAGGGCGGGGACGGCCAGGAAACGGGCGAACTTGGTACGGGTAGATGCGCTCATGACAACCTTCTCTCCGGCAGTGGCAACGGACGGGATGGGGTGATCGAGGGGAGCTTCCGGGCCCCCATGCTGCGGGCCGCCACTGACTCGGGAGTCAAAAGAGTCGGTGGATGTCTGGAATGACACCGCGATGTGGCGTGGAGTCGCCACAAGCTCAGGACGGCTCGCCGTAGCCGTTCTGGTGGGCCCAGGCGACAGCCTCGGTGCGGGTGCGGGTGCCGATCTTCGCGAACAGATGGTTCACATGTGTCTTCACGGTGGACTCGCCGATCGGCAAGTACGGCTCGATGAACGTCCACTGCTCGTCGGTGAGTTGCCTGCGTGTCACACAACGTCCTACCGGATCCCGCTTCCGGGCAAGCACGAAACCGCAATATTGATCACGACGTCACACAGGCCCTAGCTAGTACTGCAACGGTGCCTACCGTGACGGTTGTTCAGGTCGGTCGTTGCTCCTGTCATGGGTGGGGACATATCTGAGGTCGATGCTCGGCGATGGTCG
>NZ_JBSHBN010000145.1:0-24516 GCF_053612025.1 Kitasatospora sp. NPDC054768 | reverse complement strand
GCGCGACGCCGCGCGACGGGGCTGGGGAATCGTTCCTTCCTCCTTGGCGAACCCTTGGCAATCCGGCATGGTGGTAGGCGAGTCGACCGAGCCGTCGGCTCGCGGGCGACCCTCGGGGGAGAGGCCGTGGCTGATCCGCCGGAGCAGGATCCTGACCACGAGATCCGGAAGTGGTCGGTGCGGATCGGCCTGGCGGCATCAGCCGTCACGATCCTCACCTGGCTGGGGATCGCGGACTGGAACGATCTCAAGGCCAAGATCACCGGCACCCCGGCTTCGTCGGCGGCGCCGGCGCGACCGCCGACCTACCCTGCGCCGGTGGTCACTCGCACCGCGGTGCGCGGACCGGCGGAGGACCCGGCCTGCCAGGAGGCCGAACAGGCCATCAGCGCGTACACCTCCTCCACCGCTGCGTCAGGTGCTTCCGCGGTAGCGCGCCTGCGGGCCTACGCGGAGGGTCTCGACGTCGCCGCCTCGCATGCGGTCGACCCTCGTGTTCGCGCTGCCATCAGGGCCATGGCCGCGGACGAGCGACTCGCCGCGGCCGACCTCGACGTGGCGGACTTCGCGGCGTTCCGCAGCGACAGCGCCAGGGCCCTGTCGGACATGTCGGCCGTGTACGACGCCTGCAGTGCGTCCGCCTCGTGACCGACCGTAGGTCGCACCGGGCCGGGGGCGGCTGAAGCCCCCGCGCCGGTTGCGCGTCGCCGTGCTTGTCGTGGTCGGCAACGACCGCCGCCGGGCGGAGTCGCCGCCGGGGTCGGTCAGGACGGGCTGCCGTAGCCGCTGGCCCACAGGCGGCCGTGGACGGCGAGGTCCAGCAGCATGCGGCCGGCCTCCTCGGCCGGCATGGGTGCGGGGTCCTGTTCGAGCCACCAGTGCAGCACCGCCAGCTGCTCGCCGACCCAGGCGCGGGCCAGCAGATCGGCGGGCAGCCTCGGTGTGACGCCGCTGTGCCGCGTACGGGCGCTGAAGACCTCCCCGACCCGCCGTGCGGACTCGTCGTGGAAGGCGCGCAGGGCCTTGCCGTCGCCCTCGCCGCGCAGGATCACCAGGTACAGGCCGCGTTCCTGCCGGGCGTGACGGAAGAGTTCGGTCAGCGGCTTTCCGGTGAAGCCGGTCTGTGTCTCCTCGGCGAGCGGGTGCAGCCGTTCGTCCAGTTCCTGGAGCAGGTCCGCGGTGATGCGGGTGAGCAGGTCGTCCTTGTCGCGGTAGTGGCTGTAGAAGGTGGCCCGCGCGACGTCGGCCCGCTCGGTGATGTCCTCGACGGTCAGCCCCGCGTACCCGCGCTCCAGGGCCAGTTCGACCAGTGCGTCACGCAGCGCGCGCCTGGTCCGCCGGGTGCGCCTGTCCTCGGCCACTTCGCCTCCGTCGTCTCGCCGGGTCTGTTCGGTGATGAGTCTAGCGAACCTTGACAGCTGCTCCGTTACTGGACACGCTGTCTGGAAATGGTCGCGGAGTCCATGAGTGGCTCCTGGATTCGGATGGTGTGTCGTGAACCTCGGCGTGTACCTGACCCGCAGCGCCCGCTACTGGCCCGACGAGCCCGCCCTCGTCTGCGCCGACCGGCGCTGGACCTTCCGGCAGTTGGAGGAGGAGGCGAACCGGCTCGCCCGCGCACTGCTCGCACGCGGCCTCGGACCCGGCGACGCGGTCGCGAGCCTCGCCTGGAACCGCGGGGAGCTGATCGTCGTGGAGTTCGCCCTGTACAAGGCGGGGCTGGTGCGCGCGCCGATCAACGCGCGCCTGGGCCGCGCCGAGATCACGCACCTGCTCGGCTACGCGCCGGTCAAGGTGCTGCTCTTCGACGCCGCGCACCGCGAGGACGCGCTCGCCGCTGTGGACGCCTCCGGCACCGATTGCCTGCCGGTCGAGTTCGAGTCCGGCTTCGCCGCGCTGCTCGCCGAGAGCGAGGCGGCGGACGAGGCGGTAGGTGAGGTGGCGGGCGACGCGGCAGGCGCGGCCGGCCCGGTGTGCGTGGAGGTCGGCGAGGACGATCCGTGCGTGCTCAACTTCACCTCGGGTTCGACCGGTGTGCTCAAGGCGGCCGTGCAGACCTTCGGCAACCGCCTCGCCAACCTGCGCAAGCAGCTGACGACCGAGCCGCGCCCGCGCCCCGGCTCGCGCTACCTGGCCTGCGGGCCTATCACCCACGCCACCGGAATGCCGCTGCTGGCCTGCGTCTTCGCCGGAACCACCGTCCACGTACTGCCCGCCTGGGACCCGGCGGCGTTCCTGGCCACCGTCCAGCGCGAGCGGATCGACGCCACCTTCCTCGTGCCCGCCATGCTCACCATGCTGCTGGCCCACCCGGGGCTCGCCGACCACGACCTGTCCAGCCTGACCGACCTGCGCGTGGGCGGCGCCCCGATCTCGCCGCAGCGGCTGCGCGAGGCGGTCGCCGCGTTCGGCCCCGTCGTCGGCCAGGGATACGGCCTGGCCGAGACCACCTCCGTGGTCGCCGGCCTCACCCCGGCCGAGATCGCCCGCGCCGTGACCGACGACCCGGAACTGCTCCAGTCCTGCGGACGGCCCGGCTACGACACCGAGGTCCGGGTCGTCGACGAGCGGGGACGCGAGGTCGCCCCGCGCGAGATCGGCGAGATCGTCGTGCGCGGCCAGGACTGCGTGCGCGAGTACTGGCGCGAACCGGCGCTCAGCGCCGAGACCTTCGTGGACGGCTGGGTGCACACCGGAGACCTGGCCTGGATGCGCGAGGACGGCTACCTGTTCATCGTGGACCGCAAGAAGGACATGATCATCTCCGGCGGCTTCAACATCTACTCGACCGAGGTCGAAGCAGCCCTCGACGAACACCCGGCCGTCCACGAGTCCTGCGTCGTCGGCGTGCCGGACGACCGCTGGGGCGAGGCGGTGCACGCCGTCGTCGTCCTGCGCACCGGCGCCCGGCCGGACGCCGAGGAACTGATCGCCTTCTGCGCCGAGCGCCTGGACCGCTTCAAGAAGCCCCGCTCGGTCGACTTCGTCACCCGGCTCCCGCACAACCGCAACGGCAAGCTCGACCGCAAGGCCGTCCGTGACACGTACTGGGCCGGCGCCGCGCGCCGGGTCAACTGAAAGGCCCCCGATGCTCTTCTCGCTGCGCCCCGACCACTCCCACGACCCGCTCCTGGACGAGCTCGTGCGCAAGCTGCGCACCTACCTGGACGGCGAACTCGCCGACTACGAGCACGAGCACGCCGTCACCCCGGAGACCCCGATCAGCCGCGCACTGCTGGAGCCGGTGTGGCGCCGCAGCCGCGAACTCGGCTTCTACGGCATCCACCTGCCGGCCGAACTCGGCGGCCGCGGCCTGACGTACACCCAGCTCGCCGCCCTGAAGGAGGAGACCGCGGCCAGCGGCCGGGTCCTGGCACACAGCGTGCTGGGCGAGATGGGCGGTCCGCTGCGGGTCGGCGACATCCTCGCCGCCGCCACCGCGCACCAGCTGGACCGCTACTTCCTGCCCGTGGTGCGCGGCGAGCGCGCCTGCTGCTTCTCCCTGACCGAGACCGACGCCGGCTCGGACGTGCGGGCCATGCGCACCACCGCCGTCCGCGAGGCCGACGGCGGCTACCGGCTGACCGGCCACAAGGTCTTCTCCAGCGCCGGACCGGTCGCCGACTTCGCCATCGTCATCGCCCGCATGGACGGCACCGAGAAGACCTACTCCGCCTTCCTCGTCGACCTCGACAGCCCGGGCTGCCAGGTCCTCGACGGAGCCACGCCGATGTCCGGCGAGCACATCGAGAGCGACATCGTGCTCACCGACTGCCGCGTCCCGGCCGCGAACCTGCTCGGTGGCGAGGGCGACGGGCTGCTGCTCGGGCTCGGCCGGGTCAACGTCAACCGACTGCTGCACTGCCCCAGCGTGCTCGGCCTGGCCCGCCGCGCGCTCGAACTGACCCTGGACCGGGCCCGCACGCGCACCGTCGGCGGGGCACCGCTCGCCGAACTGCAGTCGATCCAGCACAAGGTCGCCGACATGGCCACCTCCTACTACGCCGCCCGCGCCATGACCTACGCCGCGCTGGCAGCCCTGGACACCGGCACCGTGCCGCGGCTGGAGGCGTTCATGTGCAAGCTGAACGTCGCCGAAACGGCGTTCCGCATCCTCGACGAAGCCGTACAGATCCACGGCAAGGAAGGCCTGACCCAGGGCCACGAGGTCGAGTTCCTGTTCCGCAAGGTGCGCATGTTCCGCGTGCTGACCGGCACCTCGGAGATCCAGAAGAACGGCATCGCCAGGCTCCTGCTGCCCAAGACCGGGTGAGCGGAGGGGAGCCGGACCACCCCCGAGCCCGGCGAACACGGCCGCGACGTCCTCGCCGACCGACCGGGAACCGGTCCGCCGCACCCCACCTGCGCCACCACCCCGGCAAGCAGTGCCCTCACCCCACCCACGGAGGACTGCATGACCAGACGCCACCACACCCCCGACGCGACGGCCCCGGTCGGATGACCGCGCCACCGCTGCCCGCCGCCACCGTCGAGGCCGCGGCCGACGACGGCACCGACCCGCGGGGCCTTCGCCGGACCCTCGCCGCCCTGCTCCTGATCACGATGTTCGCCGGCTTCCAGCAGAGCTACTTCACCCCCCTCTTCCACACCCTCGGCGACCGCTACCACGTCGGCGTGACGGCACTGGCGTGGACGGTCACCGGCCCCGCACTCACCGCGGCACTGGCCACCCCGCTGCTCACCGCACTCGCCCAACGGCACGGACACCGGCGGGTCCTGCGCGCGACCACGGCCGTCGTCGCCGCGGGCGCCGCACTGATCGCGATCGCCCCCGACTACCCGCTCCTCCTGGCCGGCCGGGTCCTGCAGGGCTGCCTGGCCGCCTTCCTGCCCCTGATGACCGGTCTGGTCCGGCACCGCCACGGCATCCGGAGCACCCGCAAGGCCGTCGCCCATCTGTCGGCCGCACTGATGCTCGGCGTCCTCCTGGGCAGCGCCTGTTCCTCCCTGCTCCTGCGCGCCGCGGGCACCGGCGCCGTGCTGTGGGTCCCGGCCGCGGGCACACTCGCCGGCCTTCTCCTGCTGCTCCGCACGCCGGCCGCCGCCGACCGGCCGCCGGCGCGGGACGCCCGCGTCGACTGGCCCGCCGCCCTGCTGCTGGCCGCGGCGCTGGTCCTGATCGTGCTCGCCCTCCAGGAAGGCGCGGCCTGGGGCTGGCGCAGCCCCGCGACGCTCGGCAGCATCGCGGCCGGAACGCTCCTGCTCGGGGCCTGGTTCCGGACACAACTGCGCAGCCCCGCCCCGCTGATCGACGTCCGCCGGCTGCTGCGGCCCCGGCTGCTGCCGGTCTTCGCGGTGGGCTGCAGCGTCCACTACGTCGTCTTCGGCGGGCAGGTGTCCTACTCGACCTACCTCACCCAGCCCACCGCACTGGCCCTGCCCACCTCCGCCGTGGGGCTGGTCCTCCTGCCCGCCCTCTGCGGCATGACCCTCTTCAGCGCCTGCACCAGCAGGCTCGGACAGGCGATCGGCCACCGTCGGGTCACCGTCCTCGGCGCCGTCCTCGTCGCCCTGGGAGCCGTCGCCCTGCTGCTGCGCCACTCCCAGGCGGCCGACCTCACCGTGGCCCTCGGCCTCGCCGGCAGCGGAGCGGGTCTGATCTCCGGAGCCACCCGCATCCTCATCGTCGACGCCGTACGCACCGAGGAGACCGCGGCCGGCTCCGGCCTGTTCGAACTCCTCGTCAGTCTCGGTACCGCGGTCGGTTCGGCGGTCACGGCCGCGGTCCTGGACGCGCAGCACAGCAGCCCGCACGCCTACACCAACGCCTGGGCCGCGAGCGCCGCGGTCGCCCTGCTCGGCCTCGCGGCCGCGTTCCTCCTGCCCGCGGACCGTGCCTCCTCCCGCCGTCTGCGCGGAGGCCGGCCCCGCGACCGGTGACGGACCCGTGATGCGGCGTCAGCGGGTCCGTGCCGGTTGCGCGGGGTACCGGGTGGTCGGCTGGGCGGCCGGTGGGTTCGGGCCGGATCACGAGGTGCTGCCGGCCGGGTGGTCGGCCGCCGCGGCGAGCAGTGGCAGGTAGTGCTGCATGTAGGGCGGGACCTTGAGGTCGAGGACCTCGTCGAAGGGGACCATGCGGACGGCCAGGCCCTCGTCGCCGAGCCGCAGGTCGCTGTCGGGGCCGTCCCAGGCGGCGTGCAGGACGCGGACGAGCGGGGAGACGAGCTCGTGCTGGGGGCCGGGCACCGGCCGCATCCGTGTGATGGTGATTCCGGCCTCCTCGCGGACCTCGCGGGCGGCGTTCTCCTCGGGGGTCTCGTCGGCCTCGCGCCACCCGCCGATCGGGGTCCAGTAGCCGGGCCAGGCGATGCCGGGCTTGTCGTCGCGGTGGTGCATCAGCAGCCGCCCGGCCGGGTCGGTGACCAGGACCATGACGCCCTCGAAGTCGTCGGCCGGGGACGGGCGTTCAAGGTAGAGCGGGGTGCCGCTGCGGTGGGCGCGCAGGGCTTGCAGGAGCCGCCGGTAGCGGTCCGGGCCCATGTGGTCGTGCCAGTCGTGGGCGGTCTCGAAGCGCCATTCGGTGTGCTCGGCGGGGTCGAGGCGGATCCGGGCCTGCTGCTCGGCGGTGAGGACGCCGCCGTCGAAGACGTAGCCGCAGGCGGGGACGGGGAGCAGGCTGCCGGCCTGCTCGTGGACGACGGCGACCAGGCGCCGCCGAAGCACCTGCGGGTTCTCCGTGGCGAGGTCGAGGCCCAGTTCCTCCCGGGCCTCGCGCAGGGCGGTGGTGAACGGTGTCTCGCCGTGCTCGACGTTGCCGCCGGGGAAGTTCCACACACCGGGGTCGACGGTGGAGCGCAGCCCGAGGACGCGCCCCTGTGGATCGGTGACGAGGAAACAGCCGTACGAGCCGGGCCGGGCGATGGTGGTGAGGTAGCCGCCGACCGGCCGCCAGCCGGGCAGGGCCAGGCGGCCGGTGAGCCATTCGATCACGGTGCGCTGCCCGTCGCTCGTCGGCGGCAGCCGGTCGGGGGCGGCCCACCGGTGGTCGTCGTGGCCGGGCGAGAGGAGGATCGCGGTGCCGTCCGGCACGACCGTGGTGAAGACGTACTGGCGCACGCGCAGGCCGCGCCGGTCGGTGAGGTCCAGGTGCCGCGCGTACTCCAGTGACAGGCCGGCGAGCCCGGTCTCCTCGGCCAGCTGCCGCGCCGCGCCGGCCTCCACCGCCTCGTCGCCCGCCCGGCCGCCGCCCGGGTACTCCCACCGGCCGGGCAGGACACCGTGCGCGGCCCGGCGGATCATCAGGATCCGGCCGGAGGCGTCGCGGACCACCACGCCGACGCCGATCCGCTGGACGCCCTCGCGGCGGGCCAGGTCGGTCAGCACAGTGAAGTCGATCACCGGAAGGGCTCCTCGCTGCAAGGTGGTGGGCGGGTGCGCAGTACTGCCGGTCAGGGGGGTTCGACAGTCAAGTCTGCTCCTGGGAGGGCGGGTTCAGGAATGGCTCGTGGGCGGTTCCAGGCGTCCCGATGATGGTGCTGTTCGAATGCGGCTCGCAAGTGGACCCGGATCGGGGGCGGGACGCCGTACGGGTGCTCGACCTCGAAGCGGGCATCGGCGGACCGGCCGTCGGACCTGTCGGACCCGGTCTCTAGGGTGGAACCGCACAGCAGACGGCTCGATGGAAGGCAGGGATGACCGAGGTGCACAGCGACGTGCTCGTCGAAGCGGTCTACGGCGACGGGTGGGACTCCTCGAACCGTTCGACGGTCCGTCCGATCCCCCGGGCGGAGGCAGCCCGCCGGGACGCGGCGGGCGAGCCGTACGCCGTCGTGCTCGCCGCCCCCGGGCAGGAGCTGCCCGTCGCGGTGCTGCACGTCGCCTGGGCCGGCCACTACCTGGGCCTCTGGCGGTTCGACGGCTCGGGCCGCCGGGTGTTCGAAGCCGACCTGCGCAGGCTGGAGCCGGAGCGGCTGTTCCTGCGCCACCTGGCCGAATGGCAGTACGAGGAGGAGGACCTCCCCGAGCTCTCGGACAAGGCCCTGAGGCGGACGGTCGATCTGTACCCGGACGGGAAGAACAGCGAGGGCCGTTACCCGCGCGGACGCGGCGGCGGAACGACGCGCACCCTGGTCGACCTGCCGCGTGAGCGGTGGTGGCTGCCGGTACCGGAATTCGGCTGCTGGGAAAGCCTGTTGGCGGAACCCCTGTTCGGGCTGCCGGGCCCCTTCGAGATCGCCCAGGAGACCTCGGACATCGCACCGACGCCGGCCGGTCGCGCCGCGGAGCCCTTCGGCTGGCGACCGCCGGCGCCGGCGACCGCGCCCCGGCTCGACGAGCTGTTCACTCCCGGGGCCGTGTTCACCCATCGGCACCGGCCGCAGCCGCTCGTCATCGAACCGGTGACAACGGTGACCGGGATCGCCCTGCCCACGGGGCGGCTGGCGGTCTGCGACCCCTCGTACCTGCCCGTCGGCGCGGAGGGCGACCCACTGGTGATCGAGGTTCCGCCCGGTGTCCACCCGGTGCAGGAGACCGGCGCCAGTTACGAGGACGAGATGTTCGGCGATCGCTTCACCGCCCGCGACACCTACGCCGTGCGCGTGCTGGTGAGCGAGAAGCCGACCGCCCGCTGGACGATGGCGGTCCCGCCGGGAGAGGACCCGAGGCTGCTGCGCGACGGCCAGTACTTCGGCTTCGGCGTCGACTCCGCCACCGGCTGCTTCGTCGAGTCCGCGGCCCGAACCGACCTGGGCCGCCGCTTCATGGACGCCCTCACCTCCGGCGGTGGCGACGACCTCCACGAACTCGACGGCGGCTACGGCAAGGTGACCGAGGAGGCCGGCGGGGCCGAGCTGGTCACCTTCGTGCTGGGCGGAGACGGCGTCTACCCGGTCTGGGTGGGACACGACGACGCGGGTGAGGTCACGGCGGTCGTCGTGGCGGACGTCTTCGAAGTCGGCTCTCTGGAACCGTCGACCGGATGACGGCCCTCCGGCGGGCGTGAGGCCCGCGCCCTCCGGCGGGCGTGACGCCCACGCGCCACCGGCCGTCACCCGGCGGGCGGTCGGGTCGTTGATCCGGACGCGCTGCCCAGCGGGAGCAGCGGACGTCGGAAACGGCCTGGAGGAGTCTGCGGTGTCCACCGTCACCAATCCGTTCACGGGTGCCTACACGCCGGTGGGCGAGGAAGTCACCGCGTTCGACCTGCCGGTCACGGGCACGATCCCGGCCGAGCTCAACGGCCGGTACCTGCGCAACGGGCCCAACGGGATGCGGGCGGAGGACCCCAGGCCGAGGCACCTGTTCGGCGGGTACGCCATGGTGCACGGGGTGCGGCTGCTCGACGGGCGGGCCCGGTGGTACCGCAACCGGCTGGTGCGCAGCGCCGCCGTGGCCGAGGCCCTGGGGGAGCGGCCGCGCCCCGGCGCCGCTCCGCGGATCACCGACGTCGCGCCCAACACCCACGTCATCGGGCACGCCGACCGCACCTTCGCGCTGGTCGAGGGCGGCTTCCGCCCGTACGAACTCTCCTACGAGATCGAGACGGTGGGCGCCAGCGACTTCTGCGGCACGCTGCCCGACGGGTTCGCCGCCCACCCGAAGCTCGACCCGGTCACCGGCGAGCTGCACGCGATCACCTGGCAGCGGGACAGCGAGAACCTGCGGCACCTGGTGCTCTCCCCGCAGGGAGGCGTCGTCCGGGCCGTGGACGTCCCGGTCGCGCACCGGCCGGTGGTGCACGACATGGCGCTGACCCGGAACTTCGCCGTCGTCCTCGACCTCGCGGCGCGCGTCAGCACGGCCGACAACCGGGCGCGCAAGACGTACCCGGCGGTCTGGGACGAGACCGGCGGCGCGCGGATCGGGCTGCTGCCCCGCGACGGCACCGAGGTCGCCTGGTTCGAGGTCGAGCCCTGCTTCGTCTTCCACACGCTCAACGCCCACGAGGACGGCCACCGGGTCGTCATCGACGTGGTCCGCTACCCGCGGATGTTCGCCGGCGGCGCGCTGGACGGGCAGAGCAGCCCCACCCTGGACCGCTGGACCGTCGACACCGTCTCCGGCAGGGTCGCCGAGACCCGCCTGGACGACCGGCCGCAGGAGTTCCCGGCGGTCAGCCCGGCGGTGGTCGGCGGCGCCCACCGCTACGGGTACTCCACCGTGGCCGGCGACCTGCTGCGCCACTTCGCGGCGGCCGGGGCCCTGGAAGCCCTGACCCCGGAGGCCGCCGGGGACGCCCTGATCAAGCACGACCTGAGCCGGCGGTCCAGCACCGTGCGGCGGTTCGGCGCCGGCCGCTACACCGGCGAGGCCTCCTTCGTCCCGCGGCAGGGCGCCCGCGGCGAGGACGACGGCTACCTGCTGGCCTACGTCCACGACCCCGAGCGGGGCGCGAGCGACCTGGTCGTCCTCTCCGCCGAGGACTTCACCGGCGACCCGCTCGCCACCGTCCACCTGCCGGTGCGGGTGCCGGCCGGCTTCCACGGCAGCTGGATCCCCGACCCCGCCCGGGAGGACTCCGCATGAGCACCCCGCCCGCCACATTCCCGGACGGCCGGCCCCCGGACAGCCCGCCCCCGGACACGCCGGCCGGGGCCGTCGCCCGGCTGCGCGCGACCTTCCGCACCGGCCGCACCCGGCCGCTCGCCTGGCGCACCGAGCAGCTGACCGGGCTGCGCGCCCTGCTGATCGGGCACCGCGAGGAGATCGCCGCCGCCCTCCACGCCGATCTGCGCAAGCCGCGCGCCGAGGCCGACCTCGCCGAAGTCGACTTCACCGTACGGGAGATCGACCACACCCTGCGGAACCTGGAGCACTGGCTGCACCCCGAGCCGGTGCCCGCCGCCGCGCTCACCCGGCTGCCGCCGGGGACGAGCGCCCACACCCGCCACGACCCGCTCGGGACCGTCCTGGTCATCGCGCCCTGGAACTACCCGGTGCAGCTGCTGCTGGTGCCGGTGGCGGGTGCGATCGCCGCGGGCAACACGGTGCTGGCCAAGCCGAGCGAGCTGGCGCCGGCCTGCTCGGCCCTGCTGGCGCGGCTGCTGCCGCAGTACGTGGACCCGGCGGCGATCGCCGTGCTGGAGGGCGGCGGGGAGACGGCCACCGCCCTGCTGGCCGAGCGCTTCGACCACATCCTCTACACCGGCAACGCCGGCTTCGGCCGGGCGGTGCTGCGGGCCGCCGCCGAGCACCTGACCCCGGTCACCCTCGAACTGGGCGGCAAGTCACCGGTGTTCGTCGACCGGGGCGTCGACCTCGGGGTGGTCGCGGCCCGACTGGCCCGCGCCAAGTTCGCCAACGCCGGGCAGACCTGCGTCGCCCCCGACTACCTGCTGGCCGACCCGGCCACGGCCCGGGCGCTGGAAGGCGCCCTGGAGCGGGCGGTCACCGAGCTGTACGGCCCCGACCCGGCGCGGTCGCGGGCGTACGGACGCCTCGTCGACGAGCGGCACTTCGACCGGGTCGTCGCCCTCCTCGACTCGGGGCGCACGGTCTTCGGCGGCCGGCACGACCGCGCGGACCGCTACATCGCGCCCACCCTGCTCGCCGAGGTGCGGCCGGACGCCCCGGTCATGCGGGAGGAGATCTTCGGCCCCGTCCTGCCCGTCGTCGAGGTCACCGGCCTGGACGAGGCGATCGCCTTCATCAACGAGCGGGACCGCCCCCTCGCGCTCTACGCCTTCACCGAGGACGGGCACGCCCGTCGGCGCCTGGCCGAGGAGACCAGCTCGGGCGGCCTGAACTTCGGCCTCCCGGTGGCTCACCTGGGCATCCCGGAACTCCCGTTCGGCGGAGTGGGGGAGAGCGGCTCCGGCCGGTACCACGGCCGCTGGTCGATCGACACCTTCAGCCACCGCCGGGCCTGCCTGGACGTGCCGCTGGACTGAGCGGCGCGAACCTCCGTGGTCACGGCGTCAGTCCTCCCAGCACATCGCGGTGATCGCGGTGGTGAGGGCGAGCCAGCCGGCGATCGAGACGGTGAGGGTGAAGGCGAAGGACCACTGGAGCGCGATCAGGAGGACGCTGCCGGCGAAGGCGAAGACGGAGAGGAACAGACAGGCGATGGCGGGGAGGACCCAGCTGTCCCGGCTGCGACGGAGCAGGGCGTGGACGGCGAGCAGGGTTCCCGCGCCGACCAGCAGGGCCAGTTCGAGGAAGGTGAGCCAGGGGACCTCGGTGACCGGGGAGCGGTGGCCCTGGTGGGAGATCTCCACGACGTGGCCGTTCCACAGGGTGAGGTCCACGTTGTCGCCGCTCCGGACGCTGCCGTAGAGGCCGTCGGAGACGGCGTAGGTGTCGGTGGGCGCGGCCTCGCGGGAGACGGTCACCTCGTAGTGGGGGGAATCCTCGTTCGAGCCGGCCCTCCTGTCCGTCACCCGGCCGGTCTCGTGGGTGGTGCAGTCCGTGGCGGGCTCGGAGGCGGAGGCGGGCGCGGTGCAGGCCGGGGCGCCGCGGTAGGCGGTCGCCGCGTCGAAGGCGTCGACGAACCAGGAGAAGCCGAGGGCGACGGCGGCCAGACCGGTCAGGACGAGCAGGACCCGGGCCACGACCCGGGCGGCGGGGCGGCGCTTCCGAGGGCGGGAGGGGCCGTGGGGGCGGGGTGGTGGCGTTCGTACGGGCGGTGCCGGGACGCGGTCGGCCACGGCCGGGGCTCCGTCGACGGGTGCGGGGCCGGGCTCCCGTGGCTCGTCGCCGCCGGCGACCTCGATCCGCGCGTCCATCGCTCTCCCTCGGCCCTCCCGGGCGGTTCCCGGGTTCAGCCGGGATGATGGCAGGGATCGACCGTCGCGAGGGAGCAACCGGAGGAGTTTGTCACCGACTTGTCGAACTCGGCCGGTCAGGAGCGGGCGGCCGGGGGGGGGAACGGACGGGGACGATCAGGGCAGCAGCAGGCCGGCGAGCTCGTCCAGCAGTTCGGCGACCCTGCGGGCCTTCGCCGGGTCCGGGACGGCCTTGGCGATGACCGGCTCGGCGGGCCGGGCGACGTGGGCGCGGATGGCGCGTCGGGCGTGGTCGGAGACGGTCAGCAGGGTGCGCCGCCCGTCGGCCGGGTCGGGCGCGGCGTCGAGCAGGCCCTGTTCGCGCAGCCGGGCGACGGAGACCGAGACGTGGCTCTGGGCGAAGCCGGTCCGGACCCGGATCTCCTGGACGGAGGTGGCGGGGTGCCGGTACACGTCGGCGATCACGGTGATCTCCCCGGGGGTGAGGTGCTCGGAGGCCGGGTCGGTGATCAGGGTGCGGCCGAGTTCGGTCAACCGCTTGCCGAGTCTGAGGAGTTGCACGCCGTCCATGCCCGACAGAATACATCTTCACCGATGCATCGGTGCCGATGTAGATTGCCGGGCATGACGACCTCCGAACCGCTCAGCCCGGTCTCCCGCACCGCCCTGTCCGTCGCCCGGGTGCGGGCCTACGAGAGCTCCCGCCCCGACCCGCTCTTCGTCGACCCGTACGCCCTGGCGTTCGTCACCGCCGCCGGCCTCGAACCGGCCCTGTCCGGGCCGGTCAGCAACCTCGCCAGGGGCCTGGTCACCCACGGCATCCTGCGCACCCGCTTCTACGACGACCGGCTGCCCGCCGCCGGCGCCGACCAGGTGGTGCTGCTGGCGGCCGGCCTGGACACCCGGGCGTACCGGCTGGACTGGCCGGCCGGCACCCGGGTGTTCGAGCTCGACCTGGGCCCGGTGCTGGCCTTCAAGGAGCAGGTCCTGGACGGGCTCGGCGCCGTGCCGCGGGCCGGGCGCACCGCCCTGGCCGCCGACCTGCTGGACCCGACCTGGCCCGAGCGACTGGTCGCGGCCGGGTTCGACCCGGCGCGGCGCTCGGTCTGGCTGGCCGAGGGGCTGCTGGTCTACCTCACGGCCGAGGAGGCGGCCGGACTGCTCACGGCGGTGGGCGGGCTGGCGGCCCCGGGCAGCCGACTGCTGCTGGAGCAGGGCCGGGACGTGAGCCGCACACCGCACGACCCGGCGCTCGCCCACGTGACCGGGCTGTGGCGCGGCGGCCTCGGCCCGGACACCGGCGGATGGCTCGACCGGAACGGCTGGACCGCCGGCATCACCACCCTGGTCCGGCTCGGGGAGGCCTACGGGCGCCCGCTGCCGGACCCCTCCACCACGACGGCCTTCATCGAGGCCGTACGGCGGGAGGCGCCCGGCGGGGCCGCTCAGTCCTGATCGGCGCCGCGGTCGGACACCGGCGCGGGGTACGAGCCGGGGAGAGCCGGTCGGGGCCCGACCGGGCGGGGCGGTGGCGAGCCCCGGTGGGTCGGCGGCGGGCCGGGCGGCACGGCGACTCCCGGGGGAAGGTCCGGGCCGCCGCCGGTGCCGAGGCCGAAGGCGTCGCCGCCGTCGTCCTCCCAGTCGAAGCTGTCGTCCATGAGCTTGTTCTGGGCGATCGTCACCATGATGGTGAGGTCGTTGTCGAAGCTCTCCTGGTTCACCTTGGCCCGGAACAGGTGTTCCGCGTCGGTTCGGCGAATCCAGTTGCGGCGGAAGACCTCGCGCACGCCCGCCCAGAGCGCGTCGTGCTCCGGCCCGTCGGGCGGGTCGTCGCTGCAGCTGGGGAGGATGACGCCGGTGACGGGGTGGTTGTGCTCGTCGAAGGCGCGCAGCGCGGAGCGGTAGCGCTCGTGCCCGACCACCCGCGGGTCCACCAGCAGGATGCTGACCTGGTTGTCCTCGCGGGCCTGGTCGAGCTTCTCGTTGAGGTCGTCGTCGATCTCCTCCAGCGTGGTGGTGTGCCCGGCGCCGGTGATCACCTGCTGGGCGCGGGCCGCCAGGGAGGGCTGGACGGGCGGGTGGTAGGGCGCCCAGTGCCACGGCTTGGAGCCGTACCAGCCGCCGTCTGCGGAGACGGCCTCCGAGGCACGCCCGGCCGCGATGAACAGCCGCACCCTACCGGGGTCGGACACCGCGGGCGGCGCCACCGGGGGCGGGAAGTAGCCGCGCACGGCACCGAGGTCGAACTCGGGCAGCTCGCCGAGCCGGCGCACGGCCGCGTCCCGGACCCGCTCCGCGACCACCCGGACGACGTGCTCGTACGCCCCGCCCTGCCCGCTGCGCAGCAGTGCCCGCAGGCCGTACCGGGCGTAGGCCTCGCCCATGTCCGGCTGGGCCCACTGGACCTTGTTGACCTCGTCGGCCAGGTCGCGCTGCTCGACGGGCTCCCACAGCACCGGGATCAGCGCCGGAATCTGCTCCCCGGTGTTCTCGTGATGGCGGCGGACCCGGCCGCGGAAGGCGGTCCACTCCTTGCCGCAGTAGACGCTGGCGAAGTAGGCCGGGGAGTACAGCGCGACCATGGTCCGGCTGCGGCCGAGCATCGTGGCCAGCTTCCCGGCCCACTCGTCGCCCACGCGCAGCTGCACGGTGTCCCGGAAGGCCAGTTCCTCGGCCTGCCCGTCCGTGCCGACCAGCAGCCCGAGTTCGTCCCGCAGGTCGAGGAAGAACTGGTCGAGGAAGGCGTCCCGCCGTGCGTAGCTGAAGAAGAAGTACGGGCGCTGTGCCTCGCCGGAGGCGCGGTCGCGTCCCGGGGGGAGCGCCGTGTTCCGCAGCGGGGCGCTCCTGCGCCTGGTCGGCGGGGATGTGGCGGAGGGCGGGCGCGACGGCGTGGTCGGGGTGGGCCGCCCGCCGCTCAGCAGGGCGAGGGCGTCCGGGCTGACCAGGGCGAACGCCGGCCGCTCCGGGGCCGCTCCGGGGCCGGGGCCCGGGGTCAGGGCGGGGAACGTCTCCCGGGCCGCACCGGCGTGCTGCTCGATGTACCCGCCCACCCGGTGCAGCAGGTCCACGGTCTGCCAGGCCGCCGACCGCGCCAGTGTCCGCAGCAGGACCTCCCGTACACCAGGCCGGAAGGCGTAGTGGCCGTCGGCGCCGGGCAGGGCGGTGAGCATCCCGCTGAGGACGAGTTCGGCGAGCTGCTGCGGGCGGGGGCGCGGCTCGACGGCGGCCTGGACCAGCCGCATGACCGGCAGGTTCGGGACACCGACCGCCAGGTGCCCGGCGAGCCGGAACGCCTCCGGCGAGGCCACCGCGCGGAACCGCAGGACCAGGTCCTGCGCGGACAGGTCGTCGGGGTCCTCGCTCGCGGGTGCCGCAGGGCCCGTCGGACGGAGGCGGGCGGCCGCGCCGGGCACCCGGCCGGTACGGCCGGCCACCAGCTGCGCCCAGTGCGCCAGCCAGCCGTCGGTGGGCTCCAGGACCGGTACCGGCGTCCCCTGCTCCACGTCGTCCTCCCGGTGGGGCGTGAAGGACAGGCTCGCGTTGGGGGCCGCCTCCCCGGGCGTGGAGAACAGTCCGGCGGTCGCGGGCAGGGCCGTCCGCCGCCACATCCGTTCGGGCAGCGGCTGGACGACGGCCGTGGGCATGGTGGCGGCCCGGTCGTGCAGCGCCCGGTGCCACGGACCGGCCGTGCCCTCGGGGGCCCACCACTGCGGCCCGGCGCAGTCGCTGACGACCAGCAGGGCGGTCCGGTCCGGCCGGGCGGTGGGGATCCGCAGGCGGAGGAGGGTTCCGGTGGGCGGGACGCGCAGCAGGCGGACCGTCCGGAAGAAGCCGGTCTGGGCGGCGAGGTGGCGCAGTTCCCGTGCCAGTGGCCGCCAGACGGTCATGGTCGGGCCGTCGTCGAAGGCGATCACCAGGTCGAGCCAGGGTTCGGTGGTGCGGCGCAGGACCGGGAGCCAGAACCTCGGCACGGCGTCGTGCGCGGCGATCCGGTGGACGGTGCGGATCTCGTCGAGTTCCCAGCCGCGGGTGGTGGGGACGCGGCGGGCCAGCGGTCTCAGGGCTCGTTGGAGGGGGAGGGGGCGGCCGAGCAGGGGTGGGGCCGGGGTGCGGAGCGACAGGTGGGGGGCGGCCTCGGTGGCGGGTCGCGGGTCGGCGGCCGTCGGCTCCCGGGCGTGCAGGGGCGAGGGGGCGCGGCCGTCGGCGGGGGCCGGGGGGCGGTCGGCTTCGCCGTCCGGGCCCTGCCCGGTCGCCGACCCGGCGGACCGTCGGCCGGAGCCGGGAGAGCTGTGGCACGCGAGCCAGAGCAGTTCGGCCAGTTCGGTCGGTGAGGGGTGGTGTCCCGAGGCCCGGGCGAGGACCGCCGCCAGCCCGGTCAGGCCGCTCAGGCCGGTCGGGGCGGCGGACCCGGGCGGCTCGGCGGGCTCCTCCGGGCCGCCCTCAGAAGAACTCATCGCCGCCGTTCTCCGGTCCGAGGTAGGCCATCAGGTGTTCGGCGAGTTCGTCGCGTGAGGAGGTGTCCAACCCGGAGGCACCGGTGAGGTAGATGGCGTTGAGGAGCTGGTCGGTGGCGAGTTCACCGGCCTCGGCGCGGGTGAGGAAGCGGTCCAGCAGCCGGCGGGCGTTGTCGTCGAGCTCGCCGAGATGGGCGCGGACGATCTCCTCCAGCTGTTCCTGCCCCGGTCGGGTGAACCTGAGGGCGACGCACCGCCGCAGGAAGGCCGGCGGGAACTCACGCTCGCCGTTGCTGGTCAGCACGACGAACGGGAAGGCCCGGCAGCGTACCCGGCCACGCCGGACCGGCACCCGCCGGTCGCTGCCGTCGATCATCACCGCGGCCTCGGGGGTGCTGCGTGCGGCGCGCACCAGTTCGGGGATCTCGTACCAGCCGCCCTCCAGGATGTTCAGCAGGTCGTTCGGCAGGTCGAGGTCGCACTTGTCGATCTCGTCGATCAGCAGCACCCGCGGCTGCTCGTACGGCAGCAGCGCGGTGCCGAGCGGGCCCAGCCGCAGGTGGTCCTCGACCGCCTCGCCCGGCGCGGGACCGCCCGGCCCGCCACCGGCCGGTCGTCCGTCGGCCGCCCGGCTGGCCGCGTAGAGCCGGGACAGCGGGTCGTAGCTGTAGAGCCCGTCCTCCAGCGTGGTGCGGCTGGTGATGTTCCAGCGGAGCACCGGACCGAGCGAGAGCTCGTGCGCCACCGCGTACGGCAGGCTGGACTTCCCGCTGCCGGGCGGGCCGGTGACCAGCAGCGGGCGGCGCAGGTACAGGGCGGCGTTGACCAGCTGCACGGTCGATTCCGTGGGCCGGTACGTGCGCGCCCGGTGGTCCTGCTCGGGCGAGGCCGTCTCCTCCTCCCGCGGCGGGTCGAGGACCGGCCCTCCGTCGAAGGTGCGCCACGGCGGTGGGGAGGGCAGCAGGCGGATGCGGTCGTGCGGCTCCGAGGCGCCGGTGAAGACGGGCCAGAGGGTCATGCGGGTCCTCTCCAATGCTCCTGGCCGACCGGCGAC
Organism: Kitasatospora sp. NPDC054768; assembly: GCF_053612025.1. Classification (NCBI taxonomy): domain Bacteria; kingdom Bacillati; phylum Actinomycetota; class Actinomycetes; order Kitasatosporales; family Streptomycetaceae; genus Kitasatospora; species Kitasatospora sp. NPDC054768. Next base: position 6,322 of record NZ_JBSHBN010000145.1, on the reverse strand, counting down.
CGCCGGTACCCGCCGGGCTCGGGAAACCAGCGGGGATCCTCCCACAGCAGGGTCAGTCCCCGGGCCCAGTGGGCCGTTTCGCCGTCGTGGACGAAGGCGCTCCGGCGCAGCGCGTGCACGTACTCGGGCAGCTCGGCCGGAGGGACGGTCGCCAACTGCTCGACGAGCAGGTCGAGGAATCTGCGCCCGGCGCAGCTGTCGGCCGCCTCGGGCCCGTGGGTGCCGCTGCATCCGGTGCGCGGCCAGACCACGATGGGAACGGCGGCGTTCAGGCTGGCGGCGAGCAGCCGCCTGGTGTCGGCCAGCTTCGGTGGGCGGCCGAAGCCCACCGGGTCGTGGGTCGAGCCGAGCCGGACGGCCAGGCGGTCTGCGGTGTGGGCGCTTCCGCAGTCGATCCGGTGGACGACGGACGCGGTGAGCCGGTCCAGGTTCTCCCACTTCTGGTGCAGTCTGAACTGCAGCGCGCCGCTGCGCCGCCGGTCGATGTCCATCAGTACGACGGGGGAGAAGCAGCCCAGGGGCGTGCTGTCGTCCTTGGCCCGGTGCCATTCGTCGAGCGGCTGGTTGAGCCACTCCCGGGGGACGGCGAAGGCGATCAGGGCGCTGCCCCGGCGGTCGAGTTCGTGGAACGCGGCGTCGATGTGCTCCAGCACGAAGGCGCGGATCCGGGCCTTCGGCAGCGTCCGGGTGCCGACCACGTGGCGGTGTCCGGCGCGGAACGCGGAGATCTCGACCACGAACGACCCGGTCCCCGAGCCGCTGCGGTCGACCTCGACCAGGATCGGCGACCAGCGGGGCCGGGGCGGGGGGCCGGTCGGCGCGGCGTCGGCCTGTCGCCGGTACCGGTTCAGCCAGTGGCGCAGCGAGCGCTGCGCCGCGGTGTCCTCGGTCCGCGTGGCGAGCGCCTCGACCAGGGACGTGACCGGGCACTCGCCGGGCGCCGCCACGACCTCGGACAGCAGGTACCAGGCGAGGTCCCAGTAGGAGTCGAACTCCCGGGCGGGGTGCGCCGGTCCGAGCGGGCCGACCGCGTCGGCGTACAGGGTGTCGAGCTCCCCGGGCCGGGCCGGCTCGCCCATTCCGACCAGGGTGGTGCGCAGCAGACATTTGGCGTCGGCGGTGAAGCCGTGGGTCGGGACGAGGTCGGCGGAGGGCGGCCAGTGACGGGCGATGACGTGGGCGGGGATCATCCGGCCGCTGCGGACGTCGGAGGACTTGGCGGCGGCGGAGACCATGCCGACGACCCGGCCGGTGCCCTGCACGACGGCCGCGGCGCCGCTGAATCCGCGCGCCAGGGGCTGACCGTTGGGCGTCCAGGCCTCCAGCTGGATCCACTCGCCCGCGATCAGCTGGTCGGCGGTCACGCGGAACTCGGCGAGGGTTCCGTTGTCGTAGCCGCGCGGGAAGCCGTAGCCGAGCAGCTTCGGTGCCGGGTGGGCGTAGGCCTCGTCGAGCGCGGCGAACCGGGCGGGTTCGACCGGGACGACGGTGTCCAGGAGCAGGACGGCGACGTCGCCCGGGTCGTCGACCTTGCCGTTCCAGCCGCCGCGTTCCACCACGGTGGCGCCGACCGGCCCGAGGTCCGGCCGTCCGACGAACACCACCTGCGCCCGGCGGTCACGGTCGACCACGTGGGCGCAGGTCAGCACCTCGCGTGAGCCGACGAGGAATCCGGACCCGGTCTCGCCGCCGCAGGTGATCCTCACCTGCCAGGCTGCGGTGGGCACGTCGGCTCAGCTCTCCTCGCCGTCGGTCCCGTGGTCGTCCGGGGCCGGAGGGTGCTCGACCGGACGGTGCTGCTCGGGCTTCCAGGAGAGCTTCACCACCAGGTGCCCCTCCAGGCTGCTCTTGGCGATCACCGCACCGGCCTCGGTGGTGAGCTTGACGCCGAACTCGATCTCGACCGTGTCGGGCTTCAGCCGCCCGTCACGGAAGACGCTCAGCGCTGACTCGGCCGCACTGTGGATGCCCTGCAGCGCGTGCTCGAAGGTGCGGCCCGCCTGGACGATGGCACCGTCCCCGCGGGCGACCAGTTCGAGGCCGGGCCCCTCGTCGTCGACCTCGATGACCACGTTCGCGCCGCCGTCGGTCCGGAATTCGACCAGCGAGTCCACCGGATGCCCCCTGTTCAGACCTGAACCCCCGTACGTACGTCGGACAGTATGCCGCTTTCGGGGGCGTGCGGGCAGCCGATCGGAATCATGAAGTCGTGCTTCTCATAGCGATCTTGACGGAGGCTCACACGCGGTCGGCCGGCCGCGGCGGCCAGGCGCCCGGGGCCAGGACGCCGGTGGCGTAGGCCCTGGCGACCAGGGCGGTGCGGTTGGGGACGCGCCAGCGCCGGGTGAGCCGGGCCAGGTGGTAGTTGACCCCGTCCGGGGTGACACCGATCTCCCGGGCGATCTGCGCCGTGGTGTCGCCCCGGGCCGCCGCGGCCAGGATCCGGGCCTCGACCGGGCTGACCTCGACCTGCGGGCCGGGAGCCGGGGCGACGGCCGCCGGCTGCGCCGCCCGCAGCGACAGCAGCAGGCTCGGGGTCTGCTCCGGGCTGTCGCCGACCAGGTCGACGGTCATCTCGCCGTGCCGCTCGCTGCCGTCGGCGGCCGTCCAGGAGACCCGCGCCGGGTACTGCGAGCGGCGGTGCAACCGGACGGCCTCGGTGAGCGCCTCAAGGGTGCCGGTGTCCCGCAGGGTGAAGAACTCCAGGATCCTACGGTTGTGCAACTGCCCTGGCAAGCGGCCGAATTCGACCGCCATGGCGCGGTTGACGATCAGGATGCGCCCGCCGAACTCGCACACCGCGATCGGCAGCGGCACGTGGTCCAGCAACCGCAGCGCCCGGTTGCGCCAGATCACCGCCGCTTCCCGCGGGCTGTCCGGTACCGGGCCGCAGCCCTCGGTCGTCCGCATCCGTGATTCTCCTTCCCCGGGGCCGACGCTGACGGTCCGTAGCAAGCCCGTGACCGACCCGGGCACTACACAATCATGTAGTGACCGCGGCCCGCACCCCCTCCCGGTGGGCGCACAGTGGTGGGAGACGAATGTTTCCTGCCGTGGGAGGGGCACACCGATGACCGAGACCGTGGAGCGCACGACCGAGGACGGGCGGGCGGCCGGGGGCGAGAGCCGGGCCGTCCCGCTGGTGGACATCTCGGCGATGCCGCCGGCCGCCGCCCCGGTGCTGCGCATCATGGAGCTTGCCAGAGAGCACGGCCCGGCCTTCGTCCAGCGACTGCACGGCCGGGACACCCTGGTCGTCAGCGGCCTGGAGCTGGTCACCGAGCTGGCCGACGAGACCCGGTTCACCAAGTCGATCGGCCTGGCCCTGGAGAACGTCCGGCAGTTCACCGGAGACGGCCTGTTCACCGCCTACAACGAGGAGCCCAACTGGGCCCGGGCGCACGACATCCTGATGCCCGCCTTCGCGCTCGGCTCGATGCGCACCTACCACCCGGTGATGCTGCGGGTGGCCCGCCGGCTGGTCGACTCCTGGGACCGCCGGGAGGCCGCCGGACAGCCGGTGGACGTGCCCGGCGACATGACCCGGATGACCCTGGACACCATCGGCCTGGCCGGGTTCGGCTTCGACTTCGGTTCCTTCGAGCGGGACGAGCCGCACCCCTTCGTCGAGGCGATGGTGCGCTGCCTGGAATGGGCGATGACCAGCCTCACCCGCGACCCGGAGGCGGACCACCGCGAGCGCGACGCGGCCTTCCGCGCCGACTCCGACTACCTGGCCGCCGTGGTGGACGAGGTGATCGCCGCCCGCGCCGAGGAGGACGTCCAGGGCCCGGCCGAGGACCTGCTCGGTCTGATGCTCGGCGCCGTTCGCCCCGCGGACGGCACCCGGCTGGACGCCGAGAACATCCGCAACCAGGTGATCACCTTCCTGATCGCCGGCCACGAGACCACCTCCGGCGCGCTCTCCTTCGCGCTGTACTACCTGGCCAAGCACCCGACCGCGCTGCGCCAGGTGCAGCGGGAGGTGGACGAACTCTGGGGCGACCAGGCCGATCCCGAGCCCTCCTACGAGGACGTCGGACGGCTGCGCCACACCCGTCAGGTGCTCAACGAGGCGCTGCGACTGTGGCCGACGGCGCCCGCGTTCAGCCGGGAGGCGCGCGCGGACACCCTGCTCGGCGGACGCATCCCGCTGCGCGCCGGGGAGACCGTCCTCGTCAGCACGCCGCTGCTGCACCGCGACCCGGCGTGGGGCGACAACCCGGAGCTGTTCGACCCGTCCCGGTTCGACCCGGAGCGCGAGGAGAGCCGCTCCCCGCACGCCTTCAAGCCCTTCGGCACCGGCGAACGCGCCTGCATCGGACGGCAGTTCGCGCTGCACGAGGCCGTCATGCTGCTCGGCATGCTGGTGCACCGCTACCGGCTGATCGACCACGCCGACTACCGGCTGACCCTCAAGCAGACGCTCACCATCAAGCCCGACGGGTTCACCCTCGGCCTCGCCCGGCGCACGCCCGCCCCGGCCTTCGACGCCTCCCCCGCGGACTCCCTCGCCGCCACCGCGCCGACGGCGGTCGACCGGCAGGCCGGACCGGCCGCCGGGCGTCCCGGACGGGTCCGGCGGGGCACCGGGCTGCTGCTCCTGCACGGCTCCAACTACGGTGCCTGCCGGGAGTTCACCCGGCAGCTCGCGGAGGCCGCCGCCGACCTCGGCTGCGAGACCGCGACCGCCCCGCTGGACGCGTACGCGGACGGCCTGCCCACCGACCGGCCGGTGGTGATCACCGCCGCCTCGTACAACGGGCAGCCGACCGACGACGCGGCCCGGTTCGTCCGCGGGCTCCAGGAGTCCCGGGAGGGCGGCGGGGCCGAGGGCGTCGAGTACGCGGTGCTCGGCATCGGCGACCGTACCTACGCCGCGACCTACCAGCGCGTCCCGGCGCTGATCGACGACCGGCTCGCCGAGCTCGGCGGCACCCGGCTGCTGGCCCGCGCCGAGGCCGACGCCTCCGGCGACCTGGAGGGCACCGTGCGGCAGTTCGCCGGGGCGCTGCGCGAGGCCCTGCTGGCGCGCTACGGGGACGCCGACGCCCCCGCCGGGATGCCGCCGGTGGCCGCGTACACGGTGACCGAGGTGACCGGCGGCCCGTTGGCCGCGCTCGCCGCCCGGCACGACACGGTGGAGCTGACCGTCACCGCCGTCGGCAGCCTGACCGACCCGGCCTACCACCGGGTCAAGCGGCTGGTCCGGCTGGCCCTGCCGGAGGGCACCGGCTACCGGACCGCCGACCACCTCACCGTGCTCCCGGCCAACGACCCGGTGCTGGTCGAGCGCGCCGCCAAGCTGTTCGGCGCCGACCCGGACACGGTGCTGAACATCGTGGCGCACCGGCGCACCGCACTGGCCGTCGACCGTCCGCTGACCGTCCGCGAGCTGCTCACCCGTCACGTCGAGCTGCAGGACCGCCCGAACGCCGAGCAGCGCGCCGCGCTGGCGGCGCTCAACCCCTGCCCGCCCGAACAGGCCGCCCTGCGGGCCCTGCCCGCCGACGACCCGCGCACCCTGCTGGACCTGATCGAGGACCACCCGGCGCTGCGGGAGCGGCTGAGCTGGCCGGTGCTGCTGGAACTGCTGCCGCCGATCCGGCCGCGGCACTACTCGATCTCCTCCTCGCCCACCGGCGACTCCGGCCAGGTGGAGCTGATGGTCTCGGTGCTCAGCGCCCCGGCCCGCTCGGGCCGGGGGACCTTCCGGGGCGCCGGATCCGGCTACCTCGACCGGGTCGCCGTCGGCGACACCGTGCTGGCCCGGGTCCAGCCCTGCCGGGAGGCGTTCCGGATCGGGCACCGCACCCCGGTGGTCATGATCGCGGCCGGCACCGGCCTGGCACCCTTCCGGGGCGCCGTCGCCGACCGCCGGGCGCTGCTCGCGCGGGGCGCCGCCCTCGCCCCGGCGCTGCTGTACTTCGGCTGCGACGACGAGGCGGCGGACTACCTGCACCGCGGCGAGCTGGAGGCCGCCGAGCGGGCCGGCGCGGTCTCGCTGCGGCCCGCCTTCAGCGAGCGGCCCCACCAGGGGCGGCGCTACGTGCAGGACCGGATCGCCGCCGAGGCGGCCGAGGTCTGGGAGCTGCTGGATTCCGGCGCCGAGGTGTACGTGTGCGGCGACGGGGCCCGGATGGCGCCGGGCGTCCGGGCGGCCTTCCGGGCGCTGTACCGGGAGCGCACCCCGGGCGCCGACGAGCAGCGGGCGCAGGCCTGGCTGCAGGGGCTGATCGAGGCCGGCCGGTACGTCGAGGACGTGTACGCGGGCTGACCCTCCCGCGCCGGGGACGGCCGTGGGCCCGCCGCACCGGTGCGG
>NZ_JBSHBN010000144.1:0-24776 GCF_053612025.1 Kitasatospora sp. NPDC054768 | reverse complement strand
AGTTTCATTCATCGGATTTGCTTTCCGCTTTGCCGCCCCGGTCTCCCGCGGCGACTCCGGAACTGTACGGGGACCGGCCCGCCACATGCAAATCGCCCCTGCCCGGGGGTCCGGGCAGAGGCGATCAGTGCCGGTCGATGCCGGTCGGAGCCGGGTCAGCGGACCTCGGTGATCTCCGGACCGCGCGCGAACGGGTCGAGCGAGGTGCCGCCGAAGCGGTTGTCGCCCTCGCCGGCGGCGGCGGCCCCGCCACCGTCGGCGACCATCTGGGCGTCCTCGGGAAGCTTCAGGACGATCGGGTCACGGGGAGCCATCGGGGACTCGCCGCGCACGACGACCGTCTGCCGGAAGACCTGCTCCAGGATCCCGGCCATCTCCGGCTGCACCGCGGCCTGGCCCGAGATCACACCGCGCAGGAACCAGCGCGGGCCGTCGCAGCCGACGAACCGCACCAGCTGCACCCCCTGGGTGCCGTCCGGCAGCTGCACCGGGACCTGGGCGCGGAGGTGCCAGCCGAGCGGGCCCTCCTCCTCCTCGATGAGGCCGCCCTGCGAGGTGATGCCGTTGGCGATCTCCTCCCGGACCTCCCCCCAGATGCCCTCGGACTTCGGGGCCGCGAAGGCCTGGAGCTGGATGGCGCTGTTGCCGAGCACGAGGGTGGCGGCCACGATCGCGTCACCGGCGACCTCGACGCGCAGCTCCATGCCCTCGACACCGGGGACCAGCAGACCCCCGAGGTCGACTCGCCCCTCCTCGGGGTTCTCGAGCTCGGAGTGGTCCCACGGACCGTCCGGCCGGGGGGCCGGCGGCAGGCCGACCCTGTCGGCCGGGTCCAGCTCGGTCACGTTCTCGCTCTCGGCGGAACCTTCGACGTCATCGGCCGTCTCGTCGGCGCTGATGGCGTCGTCGGCGAGCTGCTCGACAGCGTCCTCGCTCTTCTGGCGACGACGGAACACGGTCACTGTCCTTCCCGGTCCAAGACCGATGCGAATACCTGCTCGGCTTCCTGCGAGGCCGCGGGCATGCTAGACCGCGGCGTGGCCGCCGGTCGACCCGAACCCGCCCTCGGCACGTGCCGACCCAGGCAGCTCCTCCACCTCGTGGAAACGGGCCTTCTCGACCTGCTGGATCACCAGCTGGGCGATCCGGTCCCCTCGGCGGAAGCTGACCCCCTCGCGCGGGTCCAGATTGACGACGATCACCTTGATCTCTCCACGGTACCCGGCATCGACCGTCCCCGGGGCGTTCACGAGGGCAACGCCGCAACGAGCTGCGAGCCCGGACCTGGGGTGGACGAAGGCCGCGTAGCCGTCCGGCAGGGCGACGGCGATGCCGGTGGGCAGGACGGCCCGCTCGCCGGGCGCCAGCTCGGCGTCGACGGTGGTGCGCAGATCGGCACCGGCGTCCCCGGGCTGCGCATAGGCGGGCAGCGGCAGCTCGGGGTCGATGCGCTTGATCAGGACGTCCAGCTGCGGGCGGGGGGTATCGCTCAAGGGTTCACCTCAAAGGCTCGTGCGCGCTTCATCAGATCCGGGTCGTCGAGGACCTTCTCGATGTCCTCGGGGCGACCGTGCGTGGTGAAGTGTTCCAGCTTCACCTGGATGAAGAGGGCCTGCGCGCGGACGGCGAGCGGTCCGTCCGGACCGCCGATCCGCGCCTCGGCTGCGCTGTAGATCTTGCGGCCGTGCACACCGGTGATCCAGGCGCGCAGGTGCAGCACCGAGTCGACGGGCACCGGGCTGAGGAAGTCGGTCTCCAGCCGGCCGGTCACGGCGGGGGCGTGCAGCAGCCAGTTGAGCGTGCCGAGGGTCTCGTCCATGGCGGTGGTCAGCAGCCCGCCGTGGGCCAGGCCCGGGCCGCCCTGGTGGGCGTCGCGGACGGCGAACTCGGCGGTGACGTCGAGTCCCTCGCCGGCGACCGCGTCGATCCGCAGGCCGCCGGGGTGCTGCGGGCCGCAGCCGAAGCAGTGCTCGTAGTGGGAACCGAGCCGGGTGCCGGGGGCGGGCGCCCGGGGGTGGCGCTCCGGCAGGACGGCGTCCGGCGGCGGGGTGGTCGGGGTCGGCGGCATGACGGGCGCCGGCCGGTCGGTGGGGGTGCTGGGGGCTGTCGTACCGGTCACGGGGGCCAACCCTACCCAGGGGTAGGGAGCCTCCGGTGGGGGTGGCGTCCCGCGCCGGACGTCAGGGCGACCACAATGGGGGGCATGTACGACGAACGCCTCACGGTGCCGCGTTCCTGGTGGCTGCTCCCGATCGCGGTGGGTCTCACGCTCGCGCTGATCCTGATCCGGGTCAGCGGTCCGGCCGCGCTGATCGGGCTGGTGGTCGGCATCGCCGCCGGCGCGGTCGCGATCAGCAGTTACGGCTCGGCCCGCATCCGCGTGGTCCAGGGCTCACTGGTGGCCGGCCCGGCCCGGATCCCGGTGGACGCGCTCGGCGACGCTCAGGCGCTGAGCCCCGCCGAGGCGGCGGCCTGGCGCGGCCCGAAGGCCGATCCGCGCGCCTTCATGCTGCTGCGCAGCTACGTCCCGACGGCGCTGCGGGTCGAGGTGACCGACCCGGCCGACCCGACGCCGTACCTCTACCTGTCGACCCGCTCGCCGATGAAGCTGGCGGAGGCCCTGGAGGACGCCCGGCGCGGCGCCCGCACCTGAGGCGGGCCCGAGCCGGCCGTGAGCCGGCCGGGCCCGGACCCGGGCCGGACGAAGGGGCCGGCCGGACGAACCGAAGAGGCCGGACAAACCGAGAGGGACGGTTCCGCTGCTGCGGGACCGTCCCTACGACTTTGTCCTGACCGGGTCTCCGGCCGACTCCGTCCTCCCGGGCCCGTCCTGCCGGACGGTACCCGGACCTGCCGTCCGGCCCCGCTGCCCGGGGCCGGAAGGAGCGGTGTGCCGGTCCCGCGGGCGCAGCCGCGGGCACCGGGCCCTGTCCGCCGCGGTGCTCAGGCGCCGCAGTCCCGGCAGATCGGGTTGCCGTTCTTCTCGCTGTAGAGCTGGCTGCGGTGGTGCACCAGGAAGCAGCTCATGCAGGTGAACTCGTCGGCCTGCTTCGGCAGGACACGGACGGCGAGTTCCTCGTTCGAGAGGTCGGCGCCGGGAAGCTCCATGCCCTCCGCGGCGTCGAACTCGTCGACGTCGACAGAGCCGCCGCCCTTGTCGTTCCGCCGAGCCTTGAGCTCTTCGATGCTGTCCTCGTTGACGTCATCGTCGGTCTTGCGTGGGGTGTCGTAGTCGGTTGCCATTTGTCGCTCTCCCCCTCCGGGTTGTGCGGTGTGTGCGGTATCTCCAGCGCACGTAACGCATGGGGGGTCGGTCTTGTGCCCGACCCGAGGCGGAGATTTTGCCTTACTTCAAGCCCTGTTACTCAATCGACACTCAGCCCGGGCTCCATCGGGGTGATCCCCGGGCCTGCGGAAGGCCTCACGCTGGGCCATCGCCGACCCCTGTCGGACCCGATAAACCAGACACGCACAGTGAGCAAGACCGGTGCGGGCGCCTGGGAAATCCCGTGCCCACCAGGGAGACCGACCGATCCCGTGGACCGGCCGGGGGCCGAAATCCGGTCACGGACGGCGATCGGCACCCCTGGGCCGGTGATCACTCTCCGGGGTTGCCCGGAATCGCGGAGCGACACGATGTGAGCTTGGTCACGTTAAGAATCTTCCTGGTCAAATCACGGAAAATCCACCCACTCCGACCGCCCGGTGCCGGGCCTCAGCCGGCGGTCTTCCGAGCCGCGCGGCGGGCCAGCAGGGCGGCCTGGCGCTCCTCGAACTTCCGGGCCTGGTCGTCCAGCCCGTCCAGGAAGACGCCCAGCTCGTTCTGCGCCAGCAGGCCCTCCGGGCCGAGCCCGCCGATCTCCATGACCCTGAGGTGGCGCAGCACCGGCTGGAGCACGTCGTCGTGGTGGATGCGCAGGTTGTACACCCCGCCGATGGCGATCTGCGCGGCGGCGCGCTCGAAGCCGGGGATTCCGTGGCCGGGCATCCGGAAGTCGGTGACCACGTCGGCGACGGCCCGCATGGCCTGGTCCGGGGCGATCTCCAGGGCGGCCTTCAGCAGGTTCCGGTAGAAGACCATGTGCAGGTTCTCGTCGTTGGCGATCTTCGCCAGCAGCTGCTCGCAGAGCGGGTCGCCGGCGTACTTGCCGGTGTTGCGGTGCGCGATGCGGGTGGCGAGCTCCTGGAAGGCCACGTACGCGACCGAGTGCAGCATGCTGTGCGCGTTGTCGGACTCGAAGCCCTCGGACATGTGGCTCATCCGGGCCCGCTCCAGCTCCACCGGGTCGACCGCCCGGGTGGCGAGCAGGTAGTCGCGGATCGCTATCCCGTGGCGCCCCTCCTCGGCCGTCCAGCGGTGCACCCAGGTGCCCCAGGCGCCCTCGCGGCCGAACATGGTCGCGATCTCGTGGTGGTAGCTGGGCAGGTTGTCCTCGGTCAGCAGGTTCACCACCAGCGACACCCGGCCCACCGAGGTCACCTGGGACTGCTCCAGCGACCAGGCCTCGCCGCCCAGCACGCCGTCGAAGTCGCGGCCCTGGCTCCACGGGACGAACTCGTGGGGCATCCACTCCTTCGCCACGGACAGGTGGCGGTTGAGCTCCTTCTCGACGACCTCTTCGAGGGCGAGGATCAGCCGCGCGTCGGTCCAGCCGCTCGCGACGAGCGGGGAGCTGCTGCTCTGCACAGGGGCGATGGTCACGGTCTTGCTCCTGAGGGGACGGCACGCGCTGGGACGGGCGCGTTGAGACGGGGACACTTCGTGCGGACCCGCCGGCGGGCCGCCGACGGATTCACCTACGGTTGCGTAGGTTACGACACCGTAAGTTGCTTGGGCCGGAAAAGACAAGCCGCCCCCGCCAGGCCTTATGTCGTCTTGACGGGCCTGGCGGGGGCGGCTGGGAACGGTCGCCTACGGAAGGGTCGTTCGACCCTTACGGAGAGGGGATGCGGACCCTCATGGTGAGTCCGCCACCGGCGCGCGGCGTGGCCTCGATGGTGCCGCCGTGGGCGCGCACCACCGAGCGGACGATGGACAGGCCGAGTCCGACCCCCTTGTCGCTGCGGGTGCGATCGGCGCCCTTGATCCGGCGGAACGGCTCGAAGATGTGCTCCAGCTCGTACCCGGGCACCACCGGGCCGGTGTTGGAGACCACCAGCTCGCCGCCGCCGGGCACCGCCGTGGTGGCCAGCTCGACCCAGCCCCCCGGGGTGTTGTAGCGCACGGCGTTCTGCAGCAGGTTGAGCGCGAGGCGCTCCAGCAGCACGCCGTTGCCGGCGGCCATGGCCGGATCGAGCTTCGAGCGCAGCTCGACCTCGCGCTTGTCGGCCTCGCCGCGGGTCTGCTCCAGCGCCCGGGTGGCCACCTCGGACAGCTCCACCGGGCGCCGGTCGGTCAGCTCGTTCTCGCTGCGGGCGAGCAGCAGCAGGCCCTCGACCAGCTGCTCGCTGCGCTCGTTGGTGGCCAGCAGGGTCCTCCCCAGCTGCTGGAGGTCGGACGAGGCCGCCGGGTCGGAGAGCTGGACCTCCAGCAGGGTGCGGTTGATCGCCAGCGGGGTGCGCAGCTCGTGCGAGGCGTTGGCGACGAAGCGCCGCTGGGAGTCGAAGGAGCGGTCCAGCCGGTCCAGCATGCCGTCGAAGGTGTCGGCGAGCTCCTTGAGCTCGTCGTCCGGGCCGTCCAGCTCGATCCGGCGGTGCAGGTCGGAGGAGGCCACGTCGCGGGCGGTGCGGGTGATCCGGCCGAGCGGGCGCAGCACCCGGCCGGCCATCGCGTAGCCCGCCGCGAAGGCGATCACGGCGAGGCAGACCAGCATGGTCAGCGACTTGCGCAGCAGGGTGTTGAGCGCGGAGTTGGAGCGCGCCAGGTAGTCGGCGGCCTGCCACTGGTTGTAGTCCGTGCTGTTCATGGTGGTGCTGACGCCGTCGGGGCTGGTGACCCGGAGGCTGCCGTCGAAGACCAGCTTGCGCGGCGCCAGGTACGAGACGGCGTCCTGGAAGAACACGTACATCAGGAGCAGCAGCACCACGCCGGCCATCAGGAACATCCCGCCGTAGAGCAAGGTGAGCCGCATCCGGATGGTGGGGCGGAAGGGCAGCCAGGCGAGCATGCCGTCGCCGGGGGTGTAGTGCCCGGGGCGGTGGACGCGCGGCGGGGTCAGGGGCTTCGGCGGGACGGCACGCGGGCCGCCGGCGGGCGCGCCGGAGGCCCCGCCGGCCGGGGGCGGGGTGGTCATGATGGTCCTCTCGGGGCGTCCGCCGGGGCGGGCGCGTACGGCGGGGAGTCCGGGGTCGGGCGGACTCCGGTCGTCAGATCCGGTAGCCGGAGCCCGGCACGGTGACGATCACCGGCGGGTCGCCGAGCTTGCGGCGCAGCGTCATCACGGTGACGCGCACGACGTTGGTGAACGGGTCGGTGTGCTCGTCCCAGGCCTTCTCCAGGAGCTGCTCGGCCGAGACGACGGCGCCGCCGGCCCGCATCAGCACCTCCAGGACGGCGAACTCCTTGGGGGCGAGCTGAACGGTGCGTCCGTCGCGGATCACCTCGCGCCGGCCGGGGTCGACCGAGATGCCGGCGCGTTCCAGCACCGGGGGCAGCGGGACGGTCGCGCGGCGGCCCAGCGCCCTTACCCGGGCGACGAGTTCGCTGAAGGCGAACGGCTTCGGAAGGTAGTCGTCCGCGCCGATCTCCAGGCCCTCGACCCGGTCGCTGATGTCGCCGGAGGCGGTCAGCATGATCACCCGGGTGGCCAGGCCCTGCTCGACCACCTTGCGGCAGACGTCGTCCCCGTGCACCAGCGGAAGATCGCGGTCCAGGACGACGACGTCGTAGTCGTTGACCGCGATGCGCTGGAGCGCGGCCTCCCCGTCGTACACCACGTCGACGGCCATCGCCTCGCGGCGCAGGCCGGTAGCGACGGCCTCGGCGAGCAGCTGCTCGTCCTCGACGACGAGAACCCGCACGGTCGTTGTCCCTTCTCCAGGCCGGCCCCGGAAAGCGGACGCACGGCTCCGACGGTGCCTCCATCCTGCCTGGTCCGGCGGTAAAGCAGCGATAAGCTGCCCCTCGGGCACGGAGCCGGAGCCCCCGGCCGTCACCGTTCGCACCCGCAGCACTCCGCTTGGACTGTGACACAGGCAACTTTCTTCCGCCGGGAGGTTTCCCGCCCTCCGGGGCGGGGAGGACAGCTGCACACCCGCGATCTGGCTGACGGCCGGTCGCACCCACCCGCCGTGCGTTCATCCGCGCCGGCCCTGGGGCTGGGACATCACCGGGAGCGGCCGAAGGGCCGTCTCCGCACCTATCCGGACCTTCACCACCATCCGGGCTCGGTGCTTTCACCGGCTGGACCTCCTCGGGGCGGAGAGCGCACGACCGTGCACGTCCGACACAGTAAGGGGGCCCGTATGGACGCCTTCAAGGCCGGAATCCTGCAGCGCATAGCCAACGCCGAGCAGGATCTGCACCGCGCGATCGAGGCCGGGGACGAGTTCCTCGCCGAGGTGGAGCAGTCCGAGCTGGACGACCTCCGCCGACTCGCCGCCGAGCACGGCGTGGACACGGTGCTGGAGCGCCACCGCACCGCTGCCTGACCCGTCCGGCACACCGACCAGTCGCCGGATCTCCGGCACCAGCGGCCCTGCGGGGGCCGTGCGAAACCCAGGCCCTGGCATTCCCCGTATGCCAGGGCTCTTCGCATGTCCGGGGCCGCACCGCCCACGCCCGTGGGTTCCGCGGGCGGGGCGGGGCGGAACCGGTCAGTCCGCCCAGGCGCGCAGCGCGGCCAGCCGCTCCTGGAGCGGCTCGTACACCCCGGGGGCGGCGGCCACGGTCAGCTCGCCGTCGGGGCCGTGCCCGGGACGGCCGCCGACCAGGACCCCGGCCTCGGCGGCGATCAGGCAGCCGGCCGCCCGGTCCCAGGGGGCGAGGCCGCGCTCGTAGTAGCCGTCCAGCCGCCCGGCGGCGACGTCGCACAAGTCCACCGCGGCCGCCCCGCCCCGGCGGATGTCGCGCACCTGCGGCATCAGTGCCAGCAGCACCTCGGCCTGCCGGACCCGCACCGACTGGACGTAGTTGAAACCGGTGGCGATCAGCGCCTGGCCCCAGGGCGGGGCGGGGCGGGCCGAGACCGGCCGGCCGTCGAGGCGGGCACCGCGGCCCAGGACGGCGTGGAACAGCTCGCCGCGGGCCGGGGCGTACACCACGCCGACGACCGCGCGGCCGTCCACCTCGGCGGCCACGCTGACCGCCCAGGAGGGCAGCCCGTACAGGTAGTTGACCGTCCCGTCGAGCGGGTCCACGACCCAGCGGACCCCGCTGGTGCCCGGCCGCTCGGCGCCCTCCTCGCCGAGGTAGCCGTCCTCCGGGCGGCGGTCGGTGATCAGCTCCAGGACGAGCTTCTCCGAGGCGAGGTCCATCTCGGTGACCACGTCGACCGGGCTGCTCTTGGTGCCGGCCACGCCGAGGTCGGCGGGGCGGCCGTCGCGCAGCAGCGCGCCGGCCTGCCGGGCCGCGTCGAGGGCGACCTCCAGCAGGTCGTCGAGGAGCCGGTCGTCGGGCAGGGCGGGGGTGGGCACGGGGTTCTCCTCCGGAGCGACGGGACGGACGGGACGCGCGGGACGGACAGGGCGCGCGGGACGGGCGGTCAGTGCTCGGCGACGGCCGGACGCGGGGCGCGCGGGTTCGGGCAGCAGGCCACCGCGCACACGTCGTGGCTGGGGCCGAGGGTGCCGAGGGCGCAGCGGGTCACCCGCTCGCCGCGCTCGACGGCGGCCCGCTCCAGGACGAGCTCGCGCACCGCCGCGGTGAACCGGGGGTCGGCGCCGACGGTGGCGGCCCGGGCCACCGGCAGGCCGAGCTCGGCGGCCTTGGCCACGGCCTCGGTGTCGAGGTCGTACTTGACCTCCATGTGGTCGGAGACGAAGCCGATCGGAACCATGACCACGGCGGGCGCGCCGTCGGCGTGCTGGGCCTCCAGGTGGTCGCAGACGTCGGGTTCCAGCCACGGGGTGTGCGGGGCCCCGCTGCGGCTCTGGTACACCAGCTCCCACGGCCGCTCGGCCACGCCGGTGCGGTCGGCCACCGCGGCGGCGATCAGCCGGGCCACGTCCAGGTGCTGGGCGACGTACGCGCCGCCGGGCTCGCCGCGGGCCGGGTCGTCCGGGGCGCCGGAGGTCTCGGCCATCGAGTCCGGGACGGAGTGGGTGGTGAACGCCAGCCGGGCGCCGGGGCGGACGGCCTCGGGCAGCTCCTCCAGGGCGGCCAGGACGGCGTCGGTCATCGGCTCGACGAAGCCCGGGTGGTTGTAGAAGTGCCGCAGCTTGTCGAACCGCAGAGCGGGCACGCCCTCCTCTGCGAGCGCGGCCAGCGCGTCGGCCAGGTTCTCCCGGTACTGGCGGCAGCCCGAGTAGCCGGCGTAGGCGCTGGTGGCGAGCACCGCGATCCGGCGGTGGCCGTCGGCAGCCAGCTCCCGCAGGGTGTCAACCAGGTAGGGCGCCCAGTTCCGGTTGCCCCAGTAGACCGGCAGGTCCAGCCCGTGCTCGGCGAAGTCCTTGCGCAGCGCGGCGAGCAGCTCGCGGTTCTGCCCGTTGATCGGACTGACCCCGCCGAACATGAAGTAGTGCTTGCCCACCTCCTTCAGCCGCTCCTTGGGGATGCCGCGGCCGCGGGTGACGTTCTCCAGGAACGGGACGACGTCCTCGGGGCCCTCGGGCCCGCCGAAGGAGAGCAGCAGCAGGGCGTCGTACGGGGCGGCGCCGGAGGGGGAGGGTTTGCGCGCGTCGGACATGGCACCGATCCTGCCACTGAGGGGCCGAGCGCCGTCGCGGGGGCCGCGCGGGTGTCCGGAAAATACCGTTTGCCAACGTACGTAAGCTGTGTTTGCCAGCCTTGTTCCTTACTCCCCCTGCCCGGAGCTCCCGTGCTGTCCAGCTACCGCCAGATATTCGCCTCCCCCGGCACTCTGGCCTTCTCCTCCACCGGCTTCGTCTCCCGACTGCCGATCTCCATGACCGGGATCGGCATCGTGACCATGCTGTCCCAGCTCAGAGGCTCCTACGGAGTGGCCGGCCTGGTCTCCGCCTGCCTCGCGGTCTCCGCCGCGATCCTCGGCCCCCAGGTCTCCCGGCTGGTGGACCGGCACGGCCAGCGGAGGATCATCGTCCCCGCCATGGCGCTCACCATCGTCGCCGTCACCGGCCTGCTGCTCTGCGCCCGGCTGGAGGCCCCGGACTGGACGCTGTTCCTCTTCGCCGCCGGCATGGGAGTGATGCCCAGCACCGGTGCGATGGTCCGCGCCCGCTGGGCCCACCTCTACCGCGAGGACACCGGCAAGCTGCACACCGCCTACTCCTTCGAGGCCGTGGTCGACGAGGTCTGCTTCATCGTCGGCCCGATCCTCTCCATCGGCCTGGCCACCTCCGTCTTCCCCGAGGCCGGCGTGCTGCTCGCCGGGATCTTCCTCGCCGTCGGCGTGCTGCTGTTCGCCGGGCAGCGCTCCACCGAGCCGCCGGTCCACCCGGCCGCCCGGCACGCGGGCGGCTCGGTCATCCTCAACCGCGGCCTCCAGGTGCTGATCGTGACCTTCGTCGCCACCGGCGCGATCTTCGGCTCGGTCGAGGTGGTCACCGTCGCCTACGCCGAGGCCCAGGGCCACAAGTCGATCTCCAGCGTGATCCTCGCCCTGTGGGCGCTCGGCTCCTGCCTGGCCGGGGTGGTCTTCGGGACCCTCAAACTCACCGGCTCGATGGCGGTGCGCTTCCTCGTCGGCGTCCTGTTCATGGCGGTCAGCATGGTGCCGCTGCTGCTGGTCGCCCACGCGGTGCACGGCGTCGGCGGGCTGGTCGCGGTCGGCGCCGCGCTGCTGATCGCCGGCATCGCCATCTCCCCCACCCTGATCACCGCGATGGCCCTGGTCGAACGGCTCGTCCCGGCCTCCCAGCTGACCGAGGGCATGACCTGGACCACCACCGGCCTGGCCCTCGGCGTCGCGGTCGGGTCCTCGGCCGGCGGCTGGGTGGTCGACGCCTCCGGAGCCGCCGCGGGCTACTGGGTGCCGCTGGCCGCCGGCCTGCTCGGCGTGGTCGCCGCCCTCGCCGGCCTCGCCCGGCTGCGCGCCGGACTGGCCACCGAACCCACCGCCGAGGCGGCCGCCGACGGGGCCGGACGACCCGTAGACGCCGACCGGTGAACTGACTAGTCTCTCGCCCTACCCGCGGGCCGTACCGGCGGGTAGGGCGGTAGCGCCGCCCCGGACCGCGCCGACCCGTTCGGCCACGGAGCAGGAGGCAGCGCAATGCCCCAGGCCAGTACCGCGACCCCCACCCGGTGGACCAACTGGGCCGGCAACCAGAGCGCCCGGCCCGCCCGGGCCGCCGCCCCCGGCACCGCGGAGGAACTGGCCAAGGAGATCCTGCGGGCCGCCGAACAGGGCCGCACCGTCAAGGCCGTCGGCTCCGGCCACTCCTTCACCTCCATCGCCTCCGCCGGCGACGGCGTCCAGATCCGCCCGCACGCGCTCACCGCCGTCCGCGGGATCGACCGCGAGGCCGGCACCATCACCGTCGAGTCCGGCCTCCCGCTGCACCGGCTCAACCGGGTCCTCGCCGCCGAGGGCCTCTCGCTGACCAACATGGGCGACATCGAGGTCCAGACCGTGGCCGGCGCCACCAGCACCGGCACCCACGGCACCGGCCGCGACTCCGGCTCGCTGGCCGCCCAGATCCGCGCCCTGGAGATCGTCCTCGCCGACGGCACCGTCCGGCACTGCTCCCCCACCGAGAACCCCCGGCTCTTCCAGGGCGCCCGGCTCGGCCTCGGCGCCCTCGGCGTGATCACCGCGCTCACCTTCGGCGTCGAGCCGGCCTTCCTGCTCACCGCGCACGAACAGCCGATGGGCTTCGACGAGGTGCTGGAGCGCCTGGACGACCTCACCGCCGTCAACGAGCACTTCGAGTTCTACTGGTTCCCGCACACCGACCGCTGCGCCACCAAGCGCAACAACCGCAGCCAGGGCCCGGCCGCCCCGCTGCCCCGGTTCAAGGAGTGGCTGGAGGACGACTTCCTCTCCAACACCGTCTGGGAGGGCGCCTGCCGGGTCGGCCGGCGCTTCCCCGGCTCGATCCCCTCGATCGCCTCGATGGCCAGCCGGGCCTGGTCCGAACGCAGCTTCACCGACACCGCGTACAAGGTGTTCACCAGCCCGCGCAAGGTCCGCTTCGTGGAGATGGAGTACGCGGTGCCGCGCGCGGCCGTCGGCGAGGTGCTGCGCGAACTGAAGGCCCTGGTCGAGCGCTCCGACTGGAAGGTCAGCTTCCCGGTCGAGGTGCGCTTCGCCCCCGCCGACGACCTCTGGCTCTCCACCGCCTCCGGCCGGGACAGCGCCTACATCGCCGTCCACCTCTACCGGGGCACCGCCGACCAGGGCTACTTCACCGGCGTCGAACAGCTGATGACCGCCCATCAGGGCCGGCCGCACTGGGGCAAGCTGCACACCCGCGACGCCGAGTACCTGGCCGGCGTCTACCCGCGCTTCGGCGACTTCACCGCGCTGCGCGACGAGGTCGACCCGCAGCGGGTGTTCGGCAACGACTACCTGCGCCGGGTGCTGGGCGCCCAGCGCATGTCCTAGGAGGTCACGGCGGTCCCGTCGGCCGACGGGGCCACCGGTGCCTTCGCCGGTTCCTTCAGCGGCTCCCTCGCCGGGGCGTCGCTCGGCGCCGGCGGCTGCGGGGTCGTCCCGCCGCCGGGCTTCCCGCCGCCCGCCGACGGGGAGGCGCCGGCCGACGGGGTCGCGCCCGGGCCCGCCGAGGGCGAGGCCGTCCCCGCGCCGGTGCTCGGCGTGTCGCCCGGCTCCCGGCTCGGCCGGGTGGTCGCCGGGGCCGAGGCCCCGCCGGACGGCGCGGTGTCCTGGCCCGGGCGGCCGCCCGGGGCGGGCCGGTCCGTCGGGGCGTCCTGCGGCCGGTCGGACTTGTCGGACTTGGACGTCAGCGCCCCGCCGAAGGACGTGCCGTTGCCGGACTCGCCCTTGACCGTCGCCGACACCGGCTGCCCGGTGGCCAGTTCGAACGCCACGATCGGCGCCATCGCCAGCACGAAGACCAGCCCGGACACCGCCGCGTACGTCTTCCAGCCCCACCGCCGGCGCGCCCGCACCACCTGCGGCTCGCTCCATTCCGAGGTGATCACCGGCGGCTGCGCCCGCGTCCCGGACGGCCCGGTCTCCACCGGCGCCTGCCGCAGGGTGTTGGCGGCCTGGTTCGGCCCCCGGTCCACCGCCTCGCGCAATTGCTCACCGGTCCGCTTGAAGATGTGCTGGAACACCGCGCCACCGGTGGTGGCCCCGATGCTCACCACGGCGGCGCCCAGGATCGTGCCGTACACCCCCAGCTCGGAGGCCAGCAGCGCGCCCACCACCGTGGCCAGCGCACTCGCCGCGACCTGAGCCACACTCAGATCGATGCGCCTGCGCTCCTCCTTGACCTTTCCGCCCTCCTCGGCGGGGCTCCGCTCCGGCATCAACATCCCTCGGTCCGTACGACTGTTCCTCGAACAAGGCTCTCCATCTTGCACAAAGAAGGACACAAGGGACGAAAATGCGGTTCTCCGCACCCGGATTGTGTGAAGATGATCACCGTTCATCCGACGGTGGTCCGCCATTGGGGGAGCGCGCTCTTGAGATTCCCGTGAATCGCGGGAGACTTGAGCGGCGAGCCGCCCCGCTGGATGCCACGAATGGAGTACTGTTCGTAAAGCCCGAGCCTTGGGTCGACTTGTCGACTACGTCTACACCGGTAGCTTGACGAGGAGCCACTGAACGGGCACGCACGGCGACGCCGGTCCCGGATCGTCGCGAACACTCCGCGTGCGAGGACGGCCGGGACACCCAGGCGCGACGCCGACGGACGGCGTGGCAAAAAGGCAACCGTGCCACAGCGGCGCGCGCGGGCATAAGCCCGACACGCCGGGGAACTCAGCAAGGTTGTGGCCAGTCGCCAGTGGGCAGGCCACACTCAGTACGGGAGCAGCGACGCAGGTGACGTCGGCAGGCACCACCCGGGAGGTAACCGTGCCCGAACTGCGGGTTGTGGCCGTCAGCAACGACGGCACACGGCTGGTGCTCAAGGCTGCCGACAGCACGGAGTACACCCTTCCCATCGATGAGCGGCTGCGTGCCGCCATCCGCGGGGACCGGCCGCGCCTCGGCCAGATCGAGATCGAGGTCGAGAGCCATCTGCGGCCCCGGGACATCCAGGCCCGGATACGAGCCGGTGCCTCCGCCGAGGAGGTCGCCCAGGCGGCCGGCATCTCCGTCGACCGCGTCCGCCGCTTCGAGGGCCCGGTGCTCGCCGAACGCGCCTTCATGGCCGAGCGCGCCCGCAAGACCGCGATCCGCCGCAACGGCGAGTCCCCCGGTCCGCAGCTCGGCGAGGCCGTCGCCGAGCGGCTCGCGCTGCGCGGCGCCGAGAAGGAGACCGAGCGCTGGGACTCCTGGCGGCGCGACGACGGCACCTGGGAGGTCATCCTCTCCTACCGGGCCGACGGCGAGGGCCGCAGCGCCTCCTGGACGTACGACCCGCCCCGGCGCCTGGTCCAGCCCAACGACGACGAGGCCCGCGCGCTGATCGGCGAGAACGTCGAGCGCGAGGAGGAGTCGGTCTTCCCGTTCATCCCGCGGATCGCCCGGCTCCCCCACGAGCGGCCGCCCCGCCCGATGATCGACCGGCCCTCGGCCGACCGCATCATGTCGGCCCGCGAGGTCCGCGAGTCGCGGGAGGCCACCGCCGAGGCCCGGGACTCCTTGACCAGCCTGCTCGACGTGGTCCCCGCCTTCCGCGGCGACCTCGCCGTCGGCGCCCCCGCCCCGATCGAACCGGTGCCCGCCGAGGTCGCCGAGGAGAGCGAGGAGGCCGCTGCGGCGGCCGCCCCGGCCGTCGGCGCGGGCTCGGCCTACGCCGACATCCTGATGCCGCGCGCCGTCGCCC
Source organism: Kitasatospora sp. NPDC054768 (assembly GCF_053612025.1). NCBI lineage: Bacteria > Bacillati > Actinomycetota > Actinomycetes > Kitasatosporales > Streptomycetaceae > Kitasatospora > Kitasatospora sp. NPDC054768. The sequence goes on along the minus strand of NZ_JBSHBN010000144.1, from coordinate 9,797 downwards.
CGCACCGTGAGCGCCTGGTCGGCACCACCGACCGGCAGGCCGAGGCGGACGGCGTCCGGCCCGGGCGCCGGGCCACCGTGCCCAGCTGGGACGAGATCGTCTTCGGCAGCCGGCGCAAGAAGCAGGAGTAGTAGCGCAGCAGCAGCACGGTGGTAGGGGGCGTCGGCCGGGCCGGCGCCCCCTGGGGCGTGTCCGACCATTCGCCGCGCACCCGGCGGGAATGGTCGGACACGCCCTAGCGCTGCGCACCCGTCGGGGGATCCCGCCGCAGGGTGCGCGCCGGCTCAGCCCGGCTGCTCGGTGACCGCCACCGGACGCGACTCGTCGCTCGACCACTCGCTCCACGAGCCCGGGTACAGCACGGCCGGCAGACCCGCCACCTCCAGCGCCAGGATCTGGTGCGCCGCCGTCACGCCCGAACCGCAGTACACCGCGGTCTCCCGCTCCCCCGCACCCAGCGCCCGGAACCGGGCGGCCAGCTCGGCGGCCGGCCGGAACCGGCCGTCCGGGCCCACGTTCCCGGCCGTCGGCGCCGAGACCGCGCCCGGGATGTGCCCGGCCCGCGGGTCCACCGGCTCGCTCTCGCCCCGGTAGCGCTCCCCGGACCGGGCATCCAGCAGCAGGCCGCCGCGCGCCAGGGCCGCGGCGCCGTCCCCGTCCACCGTCGGCAGCTGCCCCGGCACCGGCTTGAAGTCGCCCTCCCCCGGCTCCGGCAGCTCGGTCGACACCGGCAGCCCGGCCCCCTGCCAGGCCGCGAACCCGCCGTCCAGCACCCGGACGTCCCGGTGCCCGGCCCAGCGCAGCAGCCACCAGGCCCGGGCCGCCGCCATCGAGGCCGCGCCGTCGTACACCACGACCGGGCGCAGCGCACTCACCCCGAAACGGCGCATCGCCGCGCCGAACTCCTCCGGGTCCGGCAGCGGGTGGCGACCGCCCCGGCCGGGGGCGCCGGGCGGGGCGGCCAGGTCCCGGTCCAGCTCGACGAAGTGGGCGCCGGGCAGGTGACCGGCCCGGTACTCCTCGGCCGCGGTCGGGCCGCCCGGCGCGGCGCCGACCAGCTGGTAGCGCACGTCCAGCAGCACCGGCGGCAGCGCGGAGGCCAGCGCCTCCCGCAGCTCGGCCGCGGAGATCAGCGGGGAACCGTCGTTGTAGGTGGTGGTCATGGCGGCCATTGTCGCGCAGCGCGGCCCCGGCGGCGGGGCATCCGGCTCCTTGTCGCGGTCCGACCCGCGAAATCCGACGGAATCCGTCGGGACACGCCCGAACCGCCGCTCTTTGTGGGGTCTTTGCCGGATTTTCCGCGCGGCCCGAGGGTTGGGCGCCCGCCAGAGTGGAAGCATCACCCTCGCGCGCGTGGATTTCCGTGCGCCAACCACCCACGAGGAGGCCCGCATTGCCCGCGGTGGAACTCCGACTGGCCCAGGGCACGCCCTGCTGGGTCAGCCTGCTGACCGACGACCTGCCCGGCGCCCGCGCCTTCTACGGCGCCCTGCTCGGCTGGACGTACACGCCCGGGCCCGGGCAGCTCGGCGACTACGTCCGGGCCGAGCTCGACGGGGCGCCGGTGGCCGGCCTCGGCGTCTCCACCGCCACCGGCTTCCCGGTGCAGTGGACCACCTACTTCGCCGTGGACGACGCCGACCGCACCGCCCAGCTGGTCCGCGAGTGCAGCGGGACCGTCGCCGTCGGACCGCTCCAGGCCGAACGCGCCGGGCGGATGGCCATCGCCGCCGACGTCTCCGGTGCGGTCTTCGGCCTCTGGCAGGGCGAGGAGCACCTCGGCCGGGAGGCCGGCCGCGAACCGGGCGCCCCGGCCTGGGCCGAACTGCTCACCCCCGACGCCCAGGGCGCCGCCGCCTTCTACTCCACCGTGTTCGGCTGCCCGGTCCGCTCCGCCGCGGACGAGACCGCGCTGCTGGTGCGCGGGCGGCCGGTCGCCGGCATCCGGCACCGCGCCGAGCTGCGCGGCCACCCGCCGCGCTGGCGCACCCACTTCGTGGTCCGCGACGCCGGGCTGGCCGCCCGTCACGCCGTGGAGCTCGGCGGCCGGGTCCTGGTCGAACCGCACGACACCGCCCGCGGCCGCGCCGCCCGGCTCGCCGACCCGCAGGGCGGGCACTTCTCCGTGCTGGAAGTGATTCCGTAGCGGCCGCCACCGTCCGGGGGCGCCGGTGCCTGCGGGCCGCCGGCCCCCTCGGGCCTGCCGATCCCCTCAGGCCTGCTGCTCCTCGAAGGGCAGCACGTCCGGGGAGAGCACCGAGGCGCGCGCCGTCGCGGCGGTCAGCCGGCGGCGGTGGTGGCGGCGGCACAGCACCTCGTAGCCGACCTCGTCCCGGTCCACCGAGATGTCGCCGATCACCACCTGCGCGCCCTCGACCACCATCACCCCGCCGACCGTCCGGGCGTTGTGGGTGGCCCGGGCGCCGCACCAGCACAGCGCCTCGACCTGGAGCACCTCCACCCGGTCGGCCAGCTCGATCAGCCGCTGCGAGCCCGGGAACAGCCGGGTGCGGAAGTCGGTGGTGATGCCGAAGGTGTAGACGTCGATGTCCATCTCGTCCACCACCCGGGCCAGCTGGTCGACCTGTTCGGCCGCGAAGAACTGCGCCTCGTCGCAGATCAGGTAGTCCACCCGCCCGCCGGCCGAGATCCGCTGCACCACGTGCGCGTGGAAGTCGAAGTCGTCCGTCACCTCGACCGCGTCGGCGCGCAGGCCCAGCCGGCTGGAGATCGTCGCCGCGCCCGCCCGGTCGTTGCGGGTGAGGATCACGCCCTGCCGGCCGCGCGCGGTGTGGTTGTGGTCCATCTGCAGCGCCAGCGTCGACTTGCCGCAGTCCATCGTGCCCGAGAAGAACACCAGTTCAGCCATGGGTGGAGCAAAGGCCTTTCAAATCAAGGGAGTTCGGGCACAGATAAGTCAAGTGGGCGGCGCGGCCCGGCTAGCCGCGGACTTCGAGCAGCGGCACGAACTGCTCGACCGGGGTCATCGAACCGTGCAGACCGATCATCGCGGACTCACCGGGCTCGTTGCGGGAGGCGACGATCGCGATGTCGTCGCGCGCCGCGGCCACCACGTCGCCGATCCGGGCGTACACCCGCTCGTCCACCGTCGGACCGAACCAGCCCGCCTCGATCGCCCGGTCCCGGGTGGCCACCCACATCCGGTCGCCCAGCACCTCGCTCCAGACCGCGTGCACATCGGCCGCCGCACCCGGCACCGCGTACACGTGCCGGGCCCGGCCCTCGCCGCCGAGCAGGGCGACGCCGGCGCCCAGCTCCCAGTCCTCGTCGAAGTCGATCCGGTCCTCCGGCGCGATGTCGATCATGCCGTGGTCGGCCGTCACGTACATCGCCGAGCGCGGCGGCAGCTGCGCGGCCAGACGGCGGGCCAGCCGGTCCACCGCGTCCAGCGTCATCCGCCACTCGTCCGAGTCCACCCCGAAACGGTGGCCCGCACCGTCCAGCTCGCTGACGTAGGTGTACACCAGCGCCCGGTCGTGCTCGGCCAGCCAGGAGGCCGCCAGGTCCATCCGCTCCTCGCCCGTGGTGCGGCCGAGGAAGGTGCCGCCGGACAGCGCCACCCTGGTCAGCGGGGTCTGGGCGAACAGCGGGGACGAGACCTGTGCGGTCGCCACCCCGGCCTGGTGGGTGCGCTCGAAGACCGTCGGGTACGGCTGCCAGGCGTGCGGGTCGGTCGGCGGCTGCCAGCGCAGCTGGTTCATCAGGTAGCCGGCGCCCGGCACCGCCACCGTGTACCCGGCCAGGCCGTGCAGGCCCGGCGGCGTGCCGGTGCCGACCGAGGCCAGCGAGGTCGCCGTGGTCGACGGGAAGCCCGCGGTCAGCGGACGCCCGCTGCCGCCCAGCGAACTCCCGACGAGCGAGGACAGGAACGGCGCGTACTCGGGGTGGCGCAGCAGCAGCTCCCAGCCCAGGCCGTCCACCAGGAACACCACCACCCGGTCCGCCGGGGCGATCGGGAGCGTCGCGGTGAACCCGGGGACGCCCAGCCCCGCCGCCACCGAGGGCAGCAGGTCGCACAGCGAGCCGCTGCCGTACGGGGGCGCGGGGGCCGTGGCCGGGTCAAGGATCTCGAAGGCGTCGTAGCCGTCGGCAGGAACGAAGGACATGGAACCGGATTCGTAGCGGTGCGGTCGGTCGGATGCGGCGGAGCTCAGACCCGCGGGCTGGTGCTGATCGTCGCGTCGGACAGCGCCCGGGCGAACACCAGCGCCTGGGCCACCGTCTCCGGGCCGTCGCCGGCCTCGCTCACCCGCAGGGAGAGGTCGTCGGCCGTGGCCGAGCCGGTGTAGCCGTGGTCCGCCTCGCAGTTCGGGTCCGAGCAGCCGGCCGGCTCCAGGTCCAGGCGCTGCACCGCGCCCCAGCCGATCGTCAGCACCACCTCGCGCGGCAGGGTGCCCGGGGTGTACGTCTCGGGGTTCGCCACCATCCGGCTCAGCACGACCGAACCGATCCGGTCCAGCCGGACGCTCTCCGTCGACGTCGTCGCGAACGGCACCGCCGGGCTGCCCTCGGCCCCGGACTGCTCGTCGGTGTGGCTCACCACGAACCGGGTCGGGGTGAGCACCAGCACCGTCACGTGCCGGCGCACCTCGTTGGCGTCGAACGTCGTCTCCTGGTGCACCAGGTAGGAGCTGATCGGCTCCGGGCCCACCGCGGACTCGACCGCCTCGGACACCAGGGCCGGGTAGTAGCCGCTGCGCTCGATAGCCGAGCGCAGGTCCTGAGTGGTGGTGGTACCGGTCTTCGCCATATCTCCATCCTGGCATGGTCCGCCGACGAAGCGGGCGGCACGGCGCCGAGCTTCGGACAACAGCGCCCGGGCAGGGCGCAACCAAGGAAGGTTACAGCGTGCTCATCGCGCGCGGGCCCAGATCGCTGCGGACCGGCAGGGGTGCGACCCGTACCCGCGCCCCCAGGATCGCCAGTCCGTGCGGGGCCACGACCACCGGTTCGAGATCCACCGAGGCGATCTCCGGAACGTCGTCCACCAGCTGCGAGACCCGCAGCAGCAGCTCCTCCAGCGCGCCGGTGTCCACCGCCTCGGCGCCGCGCCAGCCGAACAGCAGCGGCGCCGCCCGGACCTCCCGGATCAGTCCGGCGACGTCCTGGTCGGTGGCCGGAACCAGCCGGTGCGCCGTGTCGCCCAGCAGTTCGGCCGGCGCACCGGCCAGGCCGAAGGAGAGGATCGCGCCGACCGCCGGGTCCACCGTGGCGGCGATCACGGTGTCCACGCCGCGCGGCGCCATCCGCTGGACCACCAGCTCGGCCTGCGCGGCGCCGCCGAGCAGCGCGTCCAGTTCGCGGTGGGCGCGGCGCAGGCCCGCCTCGTCGGTCAGGTCCAGCCGGACGCTGCCCAGGTCGGGGCGGTGGCGCAGGTGCGGGGCGGTCGCCTTGAGGGCCACCGGGTAGCCGAGCGTCCCCGCGGCCCGTACGGCCGTCTCCTCGTCCGGGGCCGGCCGCACCGGGGAGACGTCGATCCCGTAGCGGGCCAGCAGCTCCTGGGCCCCGGCCTCGGGCAGGGTGATCCGGGCGCCGCCGGGCTGGGTGCGCGCCGCGACCGCGGCCCGGGTGCTCAGCGCCGCCTCCACCAGCCGGCGGGCGCCGGGCTCGTCGATCCGGTCCAGCTCGGGGACGCGCGCCGTCTCCTCGGCCTCGGCCGTGCGGCGGCGCCACTGCGCGTAGTGCACGGCGTGGGTGAGGGCGTTCACGGCCCGCTCGGGCGCCGCGTAGGCGGGGATGCCGCCGGGACGCAGCCGGGTCGGCAGGTCGGTCAGCGCCAGGTGGGTGAGCAGCAGCGGCTTGCCCAGCTCCCGGGCGCGCAGGGCCGCTTCGAGCAGGGCGGCGGCGATCTCCGGGTCGTCCGAGCCCATCGCCGGGTCGTCCGAGCCCATCGCCGGGTCGTCCTCGCCGGTCAGCCGGCCGCCCATGAAGGCGTGGGCGGAGGTGCCGATCGGCGGGATGGCGACGGCGATCACCGCGTCCACGGCCGGGTCGGCGAGCGCGACGTCCAGGGCGATCCGGAAGTTCTCGCCGGTCGCGGCGGTGGTGAGGTCGACGGGAGTGCACGGGCGCAGGCCGGCGCTCAGCAGGGCGTCGTAGGTGAGCAGGCCGAGCGAGTCGGAGTTGCCGACCACCGCGACCCGGTCCCCCGGCGGCAGCGGCTGCTGGGCCAGCAGCTCGCCGGTGTCGTACAGCTCGGTGATCGTCGCCACCCGGGTGACGCCCGCCTGTTCGAACAGCGCGTCCACAGTGGCGTCGCGCAGGCCGGTGGCGGTGGCGGGGACGGCGTGGCCGGGCGGCAGGCTGCCGGTGTGCCGGGCGCCCTTGACCACCACGACCGGCTTGACGGCGGCCAGCCGGCGGGCGATCCGGGTGAACTTGCGCGGGTTGCCGAAGGACTCCAGGTACAGCAGCACCACCTGGGTGGCGTCGTCCTCGGCCCAGTACTGGAGGAAGTCGTTGCCGGAGACGTCGGAGCGGTTGCCGACCGAGGCGAAGGAGGAGACGCCGAGGCCGCGCTTGTGGGCGGCCTCCAGCAGGGCCACGCCGATCGCGCCGGACTGGCAGAAGATCCCGAAGCCGCCGCTACCGGGCAGGCGCGGGGCGAGCGAGGCGTTCAGCGGGTGCTGCGGGTCGGTGTTGATCAGGCCGAAGGCGTTCGGGCCGATCACCCGCATGCCGGCCGCGCGGGCCTGGCGGACCAGCGCGCGCTGGCGGTCCCGGCCTTCCGGACCGGTCTCCGCGTAGCCGGCGGTGACCACCACCAGGCCCTGCACCCCGTGGGCGCCGCAGTCGGCGACGGCGGCCGGGACGGCGCCCTCGGGGACGGCGATCACGGCCAGGTCCACCGGTCCGGGAATGTCCAGAATCGAACGGTGGACCGGGACGCCATCCAGCTCGGCGCCGGGCGCGGCGTTGCGGTTCACCGCGTACACCGCGCGGTCGGCCGGGGCGTCGTCCCCCAGCAGGTCGCGCAGGATGGCCCGGCCGACGGTCTGCGGGGTGCGGGAGACCCCGATCACCGCCACCGAACGCGGGGTGAGGAGCCGCTGCACGGAGCGCGCCTCGGCGCGGTGCTCGCGGGCGCGCATCACGGCGAGCGAGCGGTCGGTCTGTTCGAGGTCGAACTCCAGGTGCACCACGCCGTCGGCGAAGCTGCGGTGCTGGGTGTAGCCGGCGTCGGTGAAGACCTTCACCATCTTCCGGTTCTCCGGCAGCACTTCGGCCTGGAAGCGGCGGATGCCGCGCTCCTGCGCGACCGCCGCGATGTGCTCCAGCAGGGCGGAGGCCACGCCGCGGCCCTGGTGGGCGTCCTGCACGAGGAAGGCCACCTCGGCGTCGGTGCCGGTGTCGCAGGGGCGGCCCTCGGCGTCGATCCGGTCGTACCGGACGGTGGCGATGAAGCGGTCCCGGACCACCACCGCGAGGCCCACCCGGTTCACGAAGTCGTGGTGGGTGAAGCGGCGGACGTCCTTGTCGGAGAGCCGCGGATAGGGGGCGAAGAAGCGGAAGTACTTGGACTGGTCCGACACCTGCTCGTAGAACTCCACGAGCCGGCCGGCATCGGCGGGGGTGATCGGCCGGATCCGGGCCGTGCCACCGTCACGCAGCAGGATGTCCGCTTCCCAGTGCTGCGGATAGTCGGGTTGCGCGGGGTTCGCCACCGCGGGGTCTTCCACATTCGTCAGGTTATCCGGCGGCGGGCCGAATGGCGCCGGGCACGTGCTCGCGGCAGGGTGGACAGCGCCATCGACCGGGCTTTATGCCCCGAAAAGAAACAATCACAACTCCTGAACGCGGCGGTTTCCAGGGGCCGCCTGCGTGCAACACTGGTCTAGACAACATGGCCGCTTCCCCCGCTCCCCCGGAGCACGGCCGTGACCAGCTTCACCGGAAAGGCACGTCTCATGGCTGAGCGCCGCGTCACCATCGGTTGGGCCGAGGGCCTGCACGCCCGTCCCGCCTCCGTCTTCGTCCGGGCCGTCACGGCCACCGGCGTGCCGATCACCATCGCCAAGCCCGGCGGCAACCCGGTCAACGCCGCCTCCATGCTCGGCCTCCTCGGCCTGGGCGCCCAGGGCGGCGACGAGGTCATCCTCGCCTCCGACGCCGAGAACGCCGACGACGCCCTCGACCGCCTCGCCAAGCTCGTCTCCGAAGGCCTCGACGAGCTCCCGGCCGCGGCCTGAGCCTCGCAGCACACACCCGATCGGGGTGCCGCCACGGTGTGGCGGCACCCCGATCGGCTTTCGGTCAGCCCTTGACGCAGACGACCTGCTTGAGGTGCGCGACCACCTCGACGAGGTCCTTCTGCTGCTCGATGACCTTCTCGATGTTCTTGTAGGCGCCCGGGATCTCGTCCACCACGCCGCCGTCCTTGCGGCACTCCACGCCCTTGGTCTGCTCGACCAGGTCCTGGGCGGTGAACCGCTTCTTCGCCGCGGTGCGGCTCATCTTGCGGCCGGCGCCGTGCGAGGCGGAGTTGAACGACGACGCGTTGCCCAGACCGCGGACGATGTAGGAACCCGTCCCCATCGAGCCGGGGATGATCCCGAGGTCGCCGGAGCCGGCCCGGATCGCGCCCTTGCGGGTCACCAGCACGTCGACGCCGTCGTACCGCTCCTCCGCCACGTAGTTGTGGTGGCAGCTGATGACCTCGTCGAAGGTGACCTCCGCCTTGGTGAACTCGCGCCGGACGACGCCCTGGAAGAGCGCCATCATCAGCGCGCGGTTGTTCTTGGCGTACTCCTGCGCCCAGAACAGGTCCTGGCGGTAGGCGGCCATCTCCGGGGTCTTCGCCAGGAAGACGGCCAGGTCCCGGTCGATCAGGCCCTGGTTGTGCGGCAGCGCGCGGGCGACGCCCATGTGGTGCTCGGCCAGCTCCTTGCCGATGTTGCGCGATCCGGAGTGCAGCATCAGCCAGACCCCACCGGTCGTGTCAACACACAGTTCTATGAAGTGATTACCTCCGCCGAGCGTCGCCATCTGCTGCATCGCCCGCTCGCGGCGCCACTTGACGTCCTCCGCGATGCCGTCGAAGCGCCGCCAGAAGTCGTCCCAGCCCGCCGCGCGGAAGTCGTTCAGCTTGGACGGGTCGACCGGGTCGGTGTGCAGGCCTCGGCCGACCGGGATGGCCCGCTCGATCTCGCGGCGCAGGACGGAGAGGTCGTCCGGGAGGTCCTCGGCGGTGAGCGAGGTCTTCACCGCGCTCATCCCGCAGCCGATGTCGACGCCGACCGCCGCCGGGCAGACCGCGTCCTTCATGGCGATGACGGAGCCGACCGTCGCGCCCTTGCCCAGGTGGACGTCGGGCATCACGGCGAGGCCGTGCAGCCACGGCAGGGAGCTGATGTTGCGCAGCTGCTGGAGGGCCTGGCCCTCGACGGTGGCCGGGTCGGTCCACATCCGGATCGGAACGCGGACGCCGGGTACCTCGGTGTACGACATGGGTGAACGACCTCCAGGGGTCGGGTGGTTCAGGGAACGTGGTGCCGCGCGAGGAATCCCGGTGCGGCTCGGGGAAGTTCAGGGGGGTGGGGCTCAGGCGCCCGGGGCGACGGTGCAGGGGGAATACGGCCTCGGGGAGCGTCGTATGGCTTGCTCGACCCGCATGGTGACCGCCTCCCTTCCTTCGTCGCGGTGCGCGGTCCGCAGTCGCGGTGCGCGGTTCGCACGTGCTGTGCGCCGGGGAACATCTATCCACGGAACGGGTGCGGCCCGCAATGGATTTAAAAACGCGTCCGGCCCGGCGGAGCGGGTGCTCCACCGGGCCGGAC
>NZ_JBSHBN010000143.1:0-24811 GCF_053612025.1 Kitasatospora sp. NPDC054768 | reverse complement strand
CACCACCCTCCCGAAAGCCCCCGCCCTCCCGAAAGCCACCCACCCCACCACAAACAAGAGCGCCCCCTCCCCGACCCGGAGGTCGAGAAGGGGGCGCCCTCAAAAGGCTCTGCTACAACCTCAGTTGTCGCCGTCCTCGTCGATCAGGAAGCCCCGCATCGGCGCCGGAGCCTGCTGCATCGGCTGCGGCGGCTGCGGTCGGACGGCCGCCATCGGCTGGGTCATCCCGGCCGGCTGCATCTGCGGCGCACCGCTGTTGCCACCGGTCGACTGCCCGCCGAAGCTCGGCGCCGAGGAGTTGCCGCCGAAGGCGCTGTTCCCGCCGAAGGACGGCGAGTTGCCTCCGAAGGACGGCTGGTTGCCGCCGAAGCTCGGCGCGCCGCTGCTCATCGCACCGGCACCGGCCGGGGCCATCGACGAGGCCGCCGGCGGCAGCGACGCGGTGGCGGGGATCCGCGGCGGGGCGAGCGAGTCGTCGGCCTGCGACTCCAGCTGGCGCAGCTGGGTCTCCAGGTACGACTTCAGTCGCGTGCGGTACTCACGCTCGAACGCCCGCAGGTCTTCGACCTTGCGCTCCAGCGTGGCCCGCGCCGACTCCAGCGATCCCATCGCGACGCGGTGCTTCTCCTGCGCGTCCCGCTCCAGCGCGTCGGCCTTCGCACGGGCGTCGCGCTCCAGGCCCTCGGCCCGGCTGCGCGCCTCGCCGACGATCTTGTTGGCCTCGGAACGGGCCTCGGAGATCGCCTGGTCGGCGGTCTGCTGAGCGAGCGCCAGCACGCGGGCGGCACTGTCGCCGCCGGGGCCCTGCTGCTGCATCGGGCCGCCCATGGGGCCGCCCATCTGCTGCGGGCCGCCCATGGGGCCACCCATCGGCTGCATCTGCTGCTGGCCCATGCCCTGGCCCATCGGGTTGCCCATCTGCTGCGGGCCACCGGGACCGCCCATGGGCTGCAGCATCTGACCGCCCATCGGCTGGACCAGCTGCTGCTGGCCGCCCATGGTCTGGTTCATCTGCTGCTGCTGCTGCTGCTGCGGACCGCCGGCGGGAAGCTGCGGCGCGGATCCGGCGGGCAGGCCGAGGGGCTGGTTGCCCATCTGCTGCTGCTGCTGCGGGCCGGGGCCCATCTGCTGGGGACCACCCGGGCCCATCTGCTGCGGGCCGCCGGGGCCCATCTGCTGCGGACCACCCGGACCCTGCTGGCCGGGGACCGGCGGGCCGGATATGGCGGCCGGCACCGGAGCGCCGCCCTGTCGGGGCGCGTCCTGCTGCGGCTCCTTGCGCAGGTTGGCCTGGTTCTGCGCGGCGGCACGAGTCGCGGCGGCCAGCTTGGCGCGCAGGTCCTCGTTTTCCCGGAGGAGGCGGGTCAGCTCCCCCTCGACCTCGTCGAGGAAGGCATCGACCTCGTCCTCGTCATAGCCTTCACGCAGGCGGACGGTCGTGAACTGCTTGTTCCGAACGTCCTCGGGGGTCAATGGCATCTCTTCACCTCAACGTGATCGTCGGCACACCGGCATCCTGTCGCATCGCTCACCTACGACTAGGGGTGCACAAGCGAGATCAGGACATACACAATGATCATCAGTACGAAGAAGGACAGGTCGAGCGCCACGCCCCCGAAACGCAACGGCGGAATGAGCCGCCGAAGAAGCTTGAGCGGCGGATCCGTGACAGTGTACGTGGCCTCCAGGACCAGGACCATGGCCTTGCCGGGCCGCCACGAACGCGCGAACTGGAAGACCCAGTCCATGACCAGTCGTACGAGCAGGAACACCAGGAAGACGGTCAGGGCGTAGTAGAGCACCGCCCACACGATGTCCATCGCGTATCCCTCTCCCCGGTCCCGATCCCTCGGGCCTGCCGCTCGTCACCTGTCGCCAACCACTGTTGATCAGATCCACACGTAAAGTCGTGGCCGGGTCAGCTCTGGTTGAAGAACCCACCCTCGGCGATCCGAGCCTTGTCCTCCGCCGTGACATCGACGTTAGCAGGCGACAGCAGGAACACCTTCTGTGTCACGCGCTCGATACTGCCGTGCAGACCGAAGACGAGTCCAGCCGCGAAGTCTACGAGGCGCTTCGCGTCGGTGTCGTCCATCTCGGTCAGATTCATGATCACGGGGGTCCCGCCACGGAACTGTTCCCCGATGGTACGGGCCTCGTTGTAGGTCCGGGGGTGCAGCGTGGTGATGCGGTAGGGCTCTCGTTCGTTCACGACCTTGGGCATGATCACCGGTGCGCTCTTCTCCAGGTTGTGGCGACGTTCGGGTGTGATGGACGACACGGGGGCCATCCTCGGAGTCTCCTGGCGGATCGGCACCGCCGCGGGCACCGGCTGCGGGGTGATCGAGGAGACCGGGGCGGGCGCGGCGGCCGCGGGAGCCGGGGCCGGCCGGGGGATGTCCTCGGTCCGCTGGCCCGTCCGGATCGGTTCGGGGTCCGCGTCGTAGTCGTCGTCGGGGTCGTACCCCTGGCCGTCGTACGTCTCGTCCTCCACGAGGCCGAGGTAGACCGCCATCTTGCGCATTGCGCCGGCCATGCTCCTGTCTCCTCCGCTCATAGCCACCTCGCTCGCGCTCGGTGGCGGCTTCGCGATGCGCGCACCTTCTGATGGTCGCTTCGCTCGTTCCGTACGGACCGGCTCCGGCCCGGGCCGTACGGCCCCGCCTGCGGATTCCGCGGTCCCTCCACGACGGCGTGTCAGCCCGACGGCCGGTCAGATGCGTGGAGTGGGGGCCGCGGAGCTGCGATCCACGGTTCGCTAGCGCTCCGAAGAGCTGCTAGATTCTGTCCTATTTTGTCCTGCTGTCTGATCTACTTACCCGGTGACGTTACCTGAGGGGTGACCTCACTCCGAGTACCGCCGTTCCGACGCGCACATGTGTCGCTCCGGCGGCAATCGCCTGCTCAAGGTCACCGCTCATCCCTGCGGAGACCATGGTGGCAGCCGGATGGGCCGCCCGTACGGCGGTTGCGATTTCCGCCAGCCGATCGAAGGCCCGGGCCGGGTCTCCGGCCAGCGGGCCGGCCAGCGGAGCGACGGTCATCACACCGTCCAGCCGCAGCCCGGGCGTGTCGGCGATCGCGTCGGCCAGTTGCGCGACGTCCTCCGGCGCGACCCCCGCCCGGTGCTCACCCTCCCCGTGCGCCTTGTCCAGCGCCACCTGCACCAGGCAGCCCAGCTCCGGGCGCTCCGCCTTGAACACCGCCGCGGAGAGCGACTCGACCAGCCGGAGCCGGTCCACCGAGTGCACGTGGTTCGCGTAGCGGACGACCGAGCGGACCTTGTTGGTCTGCAGCTGGCCGACGAAGTGCCAGTCAAGAGGAAGGTTTCTGCACTGCTCCGCCTTGGGAGCGGCGTCCTGGTCACGGTTCTCCGCGACGTCCGTCACCCCGAGACCGGCCAGCAGCGCGGTGTCCTCGGCGGGGTAGGTCTTGGTGACGACGACCAGGGTGACCTCCTCCCGGGCGCGCCCGGCGGCCGCGCACGCGTCCGCGATCCGGCGCTCGACCACGTCGAGGTTGGTGCCGAGTTCCTCGTACCGGGCCCGCTGGCCCTCCGTCAGCGCCGCGGTGAACTCGGGGCTTCCCGGGAACGGTCCGTAGATGTCGTTCGTCATCAGTGATCAGAGCCCAACCAGACGTAGCTCGCGAGCCGGCCGGTGCGCTGCTCGCGGCGATAGGAGTAGTGATCGGCGGATTCAAGGGTGCAGACCGGTGATCTCACCAGCTCCTTGACCCCCACCGCGGCCAGCTGGGCCGCGACTCCCTCCGGCACGTCCAGCGCCGGAGTCCCCCAGGAGGTCTCGGCGAAGGCCTCCGGCACCACCGCGGCGACCTCGGCGCGCAGCTGCGCCGGCACCTCGTAGCAGCGGCCGCAGACCGCGGGCCCGGTGGCGGCGGTGATCCGCGAGGGCTCCGCGCCCAGTTCGACCATCGCCCGGACGGCCGCGGGCACCACCCCGGCCGCCAGCCCGGGCCGGCCCGCGTGGGCCGCGCCCACCACGCCCGCCACCGGATCGGCCAGCAGCACCGGAGTGCAGTCGGCGGTCAGCACCGCCAGTGCGAGCGGCCGGTCGGAGACCACCGCGTCCACCGTCGGGGCCTGACCGGGCGGCTGGCGCCCGGTCACCACGGCGACCTCGGCGCCGTGCACCTGGTTCATCCACACCACGTCGGCCGGGTCGAGACCCAGCTGCCGGGCGGCCAGCGCCCGGTTCTCCCGCACAGCCTCCGGGTCGTCCCCCACCGCGCCGCCGAGGTTGAGCTCCCCGTACGGCGAAGTGCTCACCCCGCCCCACCGGGAGGTGAAGGCGAAGTGAGCACCCGCGCGGATCGAGTGATCGATCACTTAAGGAAGTCCGGGACGTCGAGCTCCTCTGCCGGGCTCTCCACGAACGGCTGCCGGGCCGGCTGCACCTGCGGCGGCACCGGGGCGGCGGTCGTGGTGGCCGAGGTCTCGGCGGTCCGGCTCGACGACGCGGTCGAGGACTCGCCCTCCGACCGGGACGTCACCGAGCCGATGCTCCCGTAGGACGGGCGGCCGGCCGGACGCTCCGGGGCGGCCGGCGGGGTGGCCGGGCGCTCCGGAGCGGTGGACTTGACCACCGGGTCGCGGACGATCGCCGGCGGCTGCCCGCCGTCGAAGCCGGCCGCGATGACGGTGACCCGGACCTCGTCGCCGAGCGCGTCGTCGATGACCGCACCGAAGATGATGTTCGCCTCGGGGTGGGCGGCCTCGCTGACCAGCTGGGCCGACTCGTTGATCTCGAACAGACCGAGGTCGGAGCCGCCCGAGATGGACAGCAGCACGCCGCGGGCGCCGTCGATCGAGGCCTCCAGCAGCGGCGAGGAGATCGCCATCACGGCGGCGGCCTTGGCGCGGTCCTCACCGCGGGCCGAGCCGATGCCCATGAGCGCCGAACCGGCCTCCGACATGACGGACTTGACGTCGGCGAAGTCGAGGTTGATCAGACCCGGGGTGGTGATCAGGTCGGTGATGCCCTGGACACCGGAGAGCAGGACCTGGTCGGCCGAGCGGAAAGCGTCGAGCACGCTGACCTGGCGGTCCGAAATGGACAGCAGTCGGTCGTTGGGGATCACGATGAGGGTGTCGACCTCTTCGCGCAGGGAGGCGATTCCGTCCTCGGCCTGGTTGGCCCGGCGCCGTCCCTCGAAGGTGAACGGACGGGTGACCACGCCGATGGTCAGGGCGCCCAGGGAGCGCGCGATGTTGGCGACGACGGGCGCGCCGCCCGTGCCCGTGCCACCGCCCTCACCGGCGGTCACGAAGACCATGTCGGCCCCCTTGAGGACCTCCTCGATCTCCTCGCGGTGGTCCTCGGCGGCCTTCCGGCCGACCTCGGGGTTGGCGCCGGCGCCGAGGCCCCGGGTGAGTTCACGGCCCACATCGAGCTTGACGTCGGCGTCGCTCATCAGGAGGGCCTGCGCATCGGTGTTGATCGCGATGAACTCGACGCCCTTGAGACCGACCTCGATCATCCGGTTGATGGCGTTGACACCACCGCCGCCGATTCCGACGACCTTGATGACTGCGAGGTAGTTCTGCGGTGCTGCCACGTCGAAGGCCTCTCGCCTCGAATTTCCGGGTCGGCCCGACCCGGGGCGGGGCCGTACCGACGGATGTCGATGGGTAGGGAGCCTGGTTTCTGACTGAATGTCCGAAATGCCGACCGCCGACCCCAACCCTAAACTTGACCTTTAGGGTTAGTTCTGTGTCTCCGTCACATCACCAGGAAACACAGTCTGGTGACACAGGACACTAGGTGGCTCCGGGCACGCGTTTCAACGAACACGCCGAGCTTCCCTTTTTCTTTTGAGCCTATGTGATCATCGGCCGGCATAGGAAACCGGGGGTGACCACCAAGAGTCGGGCCGACACTTCAAGGCGTCAACCCCTCCCTCAGGCAGAGAACCTACCGGATCATCCCGACACCGCCGGCGCCTCCGGCGCCGTCACGTCGAAGTTCGTGCCCTTCTGGTTCATCAGTGCGACCAGCACCCTGGCCTTCCGGTCGATCTGCTCCGGGCTCCCCCAGCGCACCGTCGCACCCCCGCTGAGCTGCAACTCGATGTCGTCGTAGGAGTGGACCAGCACCGAGCCGGCCCGCTTGGCGACCTCCGGCGGCAGCCCGGCGGCCACCGCCACCGCGCCCTGCACCAATTGCGGACGGGAGATCACCCCGTCCACGTCGTTCGCCTGCTGACTGAGTCGCAGCTCGACCACCGGAACGCCCTCCGGCGGAGCCGGTTCGGTGGCGAAGCTCACGCCCCCGGCATCCACCTGGGTGAACTGGCCGTCATCCCCCTTGACGGCGGCCACCGCCTTGCGCTGGACGACCTTCACCCGCAGGGTGTGCGGCCAGCCCCGCCACACCTCGGCCTCGGCCACCCGGGGGATCCCCTCCACCCGGTGCCGGACGTCGTCCAGGTCCACGCGCGCCAGCGGGCCGTCACCGAGCCCGCCGACCGCCGCGCGGACCTGGTCCGCCGTCAACTTGTCGTCACTCATGCCCTGGACCGCGACGCTGCGCACGTCCAGGACCGAGGAGAAGAACACCAGCCAGGCCAGCACGCCGAGCACCGTGGCGCCGAGCACGCCCAGCACCACGATGCCCCGCCGGGAGAGCCGGAGGCGGGGAGCGGACTCCTCCACCTCCAACTCCTCCTCCAACGGGTCGGCGAGCCGGCCGTCAGCCACGGCGGCGGCCGCCGCGGTGGGCCTGGATCGCCTCGTAGACCATGCCGACCAGCAGGTCGTCGGCGTCCCGGCGGCCGAACTCGGCGGCCGACCGGCTCATGTCCCACAGCCGCTGCGGGTCGGTGAGCACCGGCAGCACGTTCTGGAGCACCCAGTCCGGGGTCAGCTCGGCGTCGTCCACCAGCAGGCCGCCGCCGGCCTTGACCATCGGCTGGGCGTTCAGCCGCTGCTCGCCGTTGCCGATCGGCAGCGGGACGAAGGCGGCGGGCAGGCCGACGGCCGCCAGCTCGGCCACCGTCATGGCGCCGGCCCGGCAGAGCATCATGTCGGCGGCCGCGTAGGCCAGGTCCATCCGGTCCAGGTACGGCACCGGGCGGTACGGCGGCATCCCGGGGACGTCCGCCACCTGCGGCAGCTCGTTCTTCGGGCCGACCGCGTGCAGGATCTGCACGCCGTACTGCTGGAGCCGCGGGGCGATCGCGGTGATCGTCTCGTTGAGCCGGCGCGCGCCCTGGGAGCCGCCGGAGACCAGCAGGGTGGGCAGCCGCTGGTCGAGGCCGAAGTAGTGGCGGGCCTCGGGGCGGGCCGCGGCGCGGTCCAGGGTGGCGATGGTCCGGCGCAGCGGGATGCCGATGTACCGGGAGTCGCGCAGCTTGCTGTCCGGCGTGGAGACCGCCACGAAGTCGCTGTAGCGGGCGCCGATCTTGTTGGCCAGGCCCGGGCGGGCGTTCGCCTCGTGCACCACGATCGGCACGCCGGCCCGCTTGGCGGCCAGGTAGGCGGGCATCGCGACGTAGCCGCCGAAGCCGACCACGGCGTCCGCGTTGACCCGCTCGATGATCTCCTGGGCGGCCCGGACGGTGCCGCGCAGCCGGCCGGGGACGGTGATCAGCTCCGGGGTGGGCTTGCGGGGCAGCGGCACGGCCGGGATGAGCTCCAGCTGGTAGCCGCGCTCGGGGACCAGCCGGGTCTCCAGTCCGCGCTCGGTGCCCAGGGCGGTGATCCCGACGGACGGGTCGTGCCTGCGGAGGGCATCCGCGAGGGCCATGGCCGGCTCGATGTGACCGGCGGTCCCCCCGCCGGCGAGTACGACATGCACCGAAATTCACCGCTCCCTGCGTGCCGGCCCCGGGGCCGGGCGCGCTGTGGTTCGTCGTCGTGGCAGCACCCGGGCCAGTTGTCTCCTGATCCGGGAGTTCTTGCTCCGGGCGGCCAGGGCCGCCTTCGCGCCCGAGGTGCTGCGCGCCAGGCACAGCAGCACTCCGATCGCGGACATGGCCGACAGCATGGCGGAACCGCCGTAGGAGAACAGCGGGAGCGGGACGCCCGCGATGGGCAGCAGTCCCAGCGCCGACCCCAGGTTGATCATGGCCTGCGCCATGATCCAGGTGGTGGCGGCTCCCGCGGCGTACCTGACGAAGGGGTCCTTCGTACCGATGGCCACACGGATACCCGCGTAGCCTAGTGCCGAGAAGAGACCGAGGACCGACAGCGTCCCCACCAGACCGAGTTCCTCGCCGGTCGCGGCGAAGATGAAGTCGGTGTGCGCCTCGGGCAGCTGGCCCCATTTCTCCACGCCGGCGCCGAGGCCGGTGCCGAAGCCGCCGCCGTTGGCGAACGCGAAGACGCCGTGCAGGGCCTGGAAGCAGGCGCCCTCCGGGTCGAGCTTGGTGACGCCGATGCAGCTCAGCCGCTCCGCCCGGTGCGGCACGGTGACCACCAGGGCGGTGCAGACCACCACCGCCACCCCGAGGGTGGCCACGAACAGCCGCAGCGGCGCGCCGACCATCCAGAGCAGCGCGAACACCATGGCCACCAGGATCATCGAGGTGCCCATGTCGCCGCCGAACATGATCAGCGCGAGCAGCAGCAGGGCCCCCGGCACCAGCGGCACCAGCAGGTGCTTCCACGAGTTGAGGGTGCCGGCCTTCTGCTTGCGGGCGAGCAGGTCGGCGCCCCAGAGCACCAGCGCGAGCTTGGCGAACTCCGAGGGCTGGAACTGGAAGAAGCCGAAGTCCAGCCAGTTCTGGTTGCCGTTGATCCGCACCCCGATGCCGGGGATGGCCACCAGCGTGAGGGCGCCGATCACAGCGATCATCACCGGGTAGGTGATCACCCGTAGCACCGCCACCGGGACGGAGGCGAAGCCGATCAGCAGGACCAGGCCGAGGATGGCCGCGATCAACTGCTTGAGGAAGTAGTACTGCGCCGTGTGGTGCTGGTTCAGGGCGAGGATCTGCGAGGCCGAGAAGACCATCATCAGACCGAGCACGACCAGCAGCAGGGTGCTGCCGACGACCAGCAGGTACGGGGTGAGCGGCCGGTCCAGCCAGTACCGGACCCGGGCCCGGAAGGCCTGGACGCGGGCCAGTGGACCGGCCGACTTGTACTTGGTCGTGGTGGCGGAGATCACTCTCATCGGCTCGGCGGCGTCCCGCTTCTCAACGCCGGAATCCGCTCTGCCCTGCCCCGCCACCGCTCCCCGCTCACTGTTCTCCGTCCGACGCCCGCGCCGGACCGCCTACTCGCCCGCCAGCTCCCGGACGGCCGCCGCGAAGAGGTCGCCGCGCTCGCCGTAGTTGGTGAACATGTCCATCGAGGCGCAGGCCGGTGCCAGCAGCACCGTGTCACCCGATCGGGCGAGCGACGCGGCCGTTCGAACGACCTCGGCCATCGCCACCGCGCCAGTCTGGCCCTCGGCCGCCTCGATCACCGGCACATCCGGAGCGTGTCGCTCCAGCGCCTCCCGGATCAGCGCCCGGTCCTCGCCGATCAGCACCACCGCGCGCAGCCGCTCGACCGCGCCCTGCACCAGGTCGTCGAAGGTCGCGCCCTTGGCCAGGCCCCCGGCGATCCAGACGATCGGCCGGTAGGCGGCCAGCGAGGCGGCCGCCGCGTGGGTGTTGGTGGCCTTGGAGTCGTCGATGTACGCGACCTCGCGGACCACGCCGACCTCGGCGATCCGGTGGGCGTCCGGGCGGAAGGCCCGCAGGCCCTCCCGGACGGCCTTCGGGTCGACGCCGTACGACCGGGCCAGCGCCGCCGCGGCGAGCGCGTTGGCGATGTTGTGCGGGGCCGGCGGGTTGACGTCCTCGACGGCGCCCAGCTCGGCCGCGTTCTTGGCCCGGTCCTCGACGAAGGCCCGGTCCACCAGCAGTCCGTCCACCACGCCGAAGTTCGACGGGCCGGGCGCGCCGAGGCCGAAGCCGATCGCCCGGCAGCCCTCCTCGACGTCGGCCTCGCGGACCAGCGCCTCGGTGGCCGGGTCGGCCAGGTTGTACACGCAGGCGACGACGTTGCCCTCGTAGATCCGGCCCTTGTCGGCGGCGTACGCCTCCATCGAGCCGTGCCAGTCGAGGTGGTCGGGTGCCAGGTTGAGCACCGCCGCCGAGTACGGGCGCAGCGAGGGCGCCCAGTGCAGCTGGTAGCTGGAGAGCTCGACGGCGAGCACGTCGTACGGCTCCTCGGCGAGCACCGCGTCCAGCACCGAGACCCCCACGTTGCCGACCGCGGCGGTGCGCCGGCCGGCGGCGGTGAGGATCGAGGCGAGCATCTGGACGGTGGTGGTCTTGCCGTTGGTGCCGGTGACGGCCAGCCAGGGGGCGGGCTCGCCGGTGCCGGGCAGCGGCCTGCGCAGCCGCCAGGCCAGCTCGACGTCGCCCCAGACCGGCACCCCGGCCGCCTCGGCGGCGGCGAACAGCGGGCTGTCCGGCGCCCAGCCGGGCGAGGTGACGATCAGTTCGGTGCCCTCGGGCAGGCTCGCCCCGTCGCCGAGCCGCACGGTGACGCCCAGCGCCTCCAGCTCGGCGGCCCGGGCGACCAGGCCGGGCCCGCTGCCGCCGTCCACCACGGTGACCCGGGCGCCGAGGCCGCGCAGGACGCGCGCGGCGCTGATGCCCGAGACGCCGAGCCCCGCGACGGCGACCGGCAGGCCGCCGAACTCCGGGTTGGTCAGGTCGGGGTCGGTCATCCGGTCACCCATCCCGCGTAGAACAGTCCGAGGCCGACGGCGACGCACAGACCCTGGATGATCCAGAACCGGACCACGATCAGGACCTCGGTCCAGCCCTTGAGTTCGAAGTGGTGCTGCAGTGGCGCCATCTTGAAGACGCGCTTGCCGGTCATCCGGAAGGAGCCGACCTGGATGATCACCGAGAGGGTGATGATCACGTAGAGGCCGCCGAGCAGGGCGAGCAGCAGCTCGGTGCGGGAGCAGATCGCCAGACCGGCCAGGGCGCCGCCGAGGGCGAGCGAGCCGGTGTCACCCATGAAGATCTTGGCGGGCGAGGTGTTCCACCACAGGAAGCCGAAGCAGGAGCCCATCAGGGCGGAGGCCACGACGGCGAGGTCCAGGGGGTCGCGGATGTCGTAGCAGTTGGCGGTCGCGGTGATGGCGTAGGCGCAGCTCTGGGTGTGCTCCCAGATGCCGATGAAGGTGTAGGCGCCGAAGACCATCACCGAGGCACCGGTGGCGAGGCCGTCCAGACCGTCCGTCAGGTTCACGCCGTTCGACATCGCGGCGATCATGAAGTACGCGAAGATGACGAACAGGACGGGGCCGATCGCCCACTTGAAGTCCCGGACGAAGGACAGGCTCTGGGACGCCGGGTTGAGACCGCGGTCGTCCGGGAACTGCATCGCCAGGACGGCGAACCCGAGGCCGACGATCGACTGGCCGGCCAGCTTCGCCTTGGCCCGCAGGCCCAGCGAGCGACGCTTGACCACCTTGATGTAGTCGTCCAGGAAGCCGACCAGGCCGAGACCCGCGGTCAGGAAGAGCACCAGCAGCCCGGAGGCCGTCGGGCTCTCGCCCGTTATCGCCTTCGTTGCGAAGTACGCGATCAGGGTCGCCAGGATGAAGGCGATGCCGCCCATGGTGGGCGTGCCCTTCTTGCTGTGGTGCGCCTTGGGACCGTCGTCACGGATGTACTGGCCGTAGCCGTGCTTCGCGAGCACCTTGATCAGGGCCGGGGTGCCGAGCAGCGACAGGATGAGACCGATCATCCCGGAGAAAAGGATCTGCTTCATTATTCGGCCACACCGTCCGCCAGGAGAGCCTCGGCCACCTTCTCCAGCCCCACCGAACGGGAAGCCTTCACCAGGACCACATCCCCCGGCCGCAGCTGACTGCGCAGCAGCTCGACCGCCGCGTCCGCGTCGGACACCAGCACCGACTCCTCACCCCACGAACCTTCGTTCCTCGCGCCGAGTTCCATGCAGGCCGCCTCGCGTCCGCCGACCGCCACCAGCTTGGTGACGTCGAGCCGGACCGCGAGCCGCCCGATGGCGTCGTGCTCGGCCAGGCTCTCCTCGCCGAGCTCCCGCATCTCGCCGAGCACCGCCCAGGTGCGGCGGCGCTCCGGGCCCCGGCCGCCCATCGAGACGAGCGCCCGCAGCGCGGCCCGCATCGAGTCGGGGTTCGCGTTGTAGGCGTCGTTCACGACGGTGACACCGTCGGCCCGGTCGACAACCTCCATGCGCCAGCGGGACAGCGCACCCGCTTCGCCCAGGGCTGCCGCGGTGTCGTCGACGGACATCCCGAGCTCCACCGCCACCGCGGCGGCGGCGAGGGCGTTCGAGACGTGGTGCTCACCGTACAGGCGCAGCTGCACGGGCGCGGAACCGGCCGGGGTGGTGAGCGTGAAGGATGGCCGCCCGGTGGCGTCCAGGCGAACGTCGGTGGCCCGTACGTGGGCGTCCGGTGATTCCCCGAACAGGACCACCTTCGCCTTGGTGCGGGAGGCCATCGCGCGCACCAGCCGGTCGTCCGCGTTGAGGATCGCGGCACCGTCGGCGGGCAGCGACTCCACCAGTTCGCCCTTGGCCTCGGCGATCGCCTCCTGGGAACCGAACTCGCCGACGTGGGCGGTGCCGACGTTGAGGACCAGGCCGATCCGGGGCGGGGTGATCGAGGTGAGGTACTCGATGTCGCCCTTGTGCCGGGCGCCCATCTCCATCACCAGGTGCCGGGTGCCGGCCTCGACCCGCAGCGCGGTCATCGGGTGGCCGATCTCGTTGTTGAGCGAGCCGGGCGGGTAGACCGTCTCGCCGTGGCGCTGGAGCAGCTGGGCGATCAGGTCCTTGGTGCTGGTCTTGCCGGCCGAGCCGGTCAGCGCGACCACGGCGGTGCCCTCGGCACGGGCTACCACGGCGCGCGCCAGCCTGCCGAGCGCCTCCACCACACTGTCGACCAGGACGGCGGGCACGCCGACCGGACGGGAGGCCAGCACCGCGACGGCGCCGTCCCCGACCGCCTTGGCCGCGTAGTCGTGGCCGTCCACGTGCTCGCCGACGAAGGCCGCGAACAGGCCGCCGGGGACCACCTTCCGCGAGTCGACCTCGACCGGGCCGGTGACCAGGGCGTCCGGGTCGGCGCCGTCCAGCGTGCCTCCGACGGCGGCGGCCACCTCGGCGAGGGTCAGTGCGATCACTGCTGCTCTACTCCTCGGTCGCCCCGTGCGGCCGCGGTCCGCGCGATGGACTCGCGCAGCACCTCCCGGTCGTCGAAGGGGCGGATCTCGTCTCGTACGTACTGGCCGAGCTCGTGGCCCTTGCCGGCCACCAGCACGGTGTCCCCCGCCTGGGCGCGGGCGACGGCGAGTGCGATCGCCTCGGCCCGGTCGGGGACGACCAGGACGGCCCCGCGCTCGGCCTCGGGCACCGCGGCGGCGCCGTTCAGCATGGTGGCGAGGATCGCCAACGGGTCCTCGCTGCGCGGGTTGTCGCTGGTCAGCAGGGCGGTGTCGGCCAGGCGGGCGGCAATGGCGCCCATCGGGCCGCGCTTGTGCGGATCGCGGTCGCCGCCGCAGCCGACCACGACGTGCAGCCGGCCCTCGGTGACCTGGCGCAGCGAGGCGAGGACGGCCTGGAGGGCGTCCGGCTTGTGGGCGTAGTCGACGACGGCGACGAACGGCTGTCCGGCGTCCACCCGCTCCAGCCGGCCGGGCACGCCGGGGACGGCCGCGATGCCGGCCACGGCCCGCTCCAGCGGCAGCCCTGCGGCGACCAGCACGGTGATCGCGGCGAGCGCGTTGGCGACGTTGAACGGACCGGGCAGCGGGACGGAGGCGTCGGCCTCGGCGCCGTGCGGGCCCAGCACCCTGAAGGTGGAGCCGACCGGCCCGAGTCGGACGTCCACGGCCCGCCAGTCGGCCCCGGCGGCGCCGGTGGCGGAGAAGGTGGTCACCGGGATCTCGGCCTCGGCGGCGAGCCGGCGGCCGTACTCGTCGTCCAGGTTGACCACGCCCCGGCGGGACTTGCCGGGCTGGAAGAGCCGGGCCTTCGCCTGGAAGTAGTCCTCCATGTCCGGGTGGAAGTCGAGGTGCTCGGGGGTCAGGTTGTTGAACAGCGCGACGTCGTACGCGACGCCGTCGGTGCGGCCGAAGACCAGGGCGTGGCTGGAGACCTCCATGGTCACCGCGTCGGCGCCGCGCTCGGCCATCACGCCGAGGATCGCGTGCAGGTCGGTGGCCTCGGGGGTGGTGCGCTCGCTCTTGATCCGCTCCTCGCCGACCCGCATCTCGACGGTGCCGATCACGCCCGGGCTGCGCCCGGCGCCGCGCAGGCCGCCCTCGACCAGGTAGGAGGTGGTGGTCTTGCCGTTGGTGCCGGTCAGCCCGAGCATCAGCAGCCGCCGGGAGGGGCGGCCGTAGACGATCGCGGCCAGCTCGCCCATGACGGCCCGCGGCCGGTCGACGACCAGCAGCGGCAGGCCGGTGGCGGCCGCCTGCTCGACCCCGGCCGGGTCGGTGAGCACCGCCACCGCGCCGGACTCCGCGGCCTTGGCCGCGAAGGCCGCGCCGTGGTGGTTGGCGCCCGGGAAGGCCACGTACACGTCGCCCGGGCGGACCGCGCGGGAGTCGTGGGTGACACCGCTGACGGCGCCGCCCTCGACGGGCGGCAGGCCCAGTTCGGCGGCCAGCTCGGCGAGCGGCAGGGCGGTGGTCCCGGTCGGGCGGGGCGGACTCACGGTGGTTTGATCGGGTTTCGGCACGGCGGGAAGGCTATCCGCCGAAGGGTGTCCAGGGCCAAACCGGCCCTTCGCCGCGCCGTGCTCCGGCCCGGCCGGTTCGTTGCTCATCGCTCGTTCACGGCTTCCAGTCGACGGTGAGGTTGGGCGCCTGGCTGCCGCTCGGCGGGACCTGCATGGTCTTCAGGGTGAACTCCATCACCTGCTTGAACACCGGGCCGCACAGCTGGCCGCCGAAGTGGCCGTTGACCGGGCCCTGGAGGGTGCAGGAGACGGTGTACCGGGGGGCGTCGGCGGGGGCGAAGCCGATGAAGGAGGCGGTGTAGCCGTCGTAGCCGACGCCGTTGGCGGCGCCCCGGTTGGCGGTGCCGGTCTTGCCCGCGACCCGGTAGCCGGAGATGGCGGCCTTGCCGCCGGTGCCCTGCTCGTCGTCGACGACCGACTCCAGCATCGAGGTGAGGGTCTTGGCCGTCTCCGGGCTGACCACCCGGGTCTGCTCCCCCGGCGCGCTCGGCGTGTACTTGCCGTTCGGGTCGGTGACGCCCTGGACGATGCTGGGCGCGACCCGCACCCCGCCGTTGGCGATGGTGGAGTAGACCGAGGTGGCCTGCAGCGCGTTCATCTGCAGCGGGCCCTGGCCGAAGGAGATGTTGTACTTCTCCGAGGCGACCAGGTCCTCCGGCTTCTTGAGCATCCCGGGGGTCTCCCCGGGGAAGCCCAGGCCGGTCGGCCGGGCCACGCCGAACTTGCGCATGTAGCCGTCCAGCACCTGGTTGGCCTTCAGCTGGTCGCCGTCGCCGAGGGTCTCGACCGCCTCGATGGTGCCGATGTTGGACGACTTGGCGAGCACCCCGGCCAGGGTCAGGTACCAGGGGTCGTGGTCGATGTCGTCCTTGAACTGCTGCCCGGCCCGGACCAGCCGGTTGGGCACGGTGACCTTGGTGTCCCAGGTGGCCTTGCCGGAGTCCAGCACGGCGGCCAGGCTCATCAGCTTGGCGGTGCTGCCCGGCTCGTACGCGTCGGCCAGGGCGGGGTTGCCCAGCTGCGCCTGCTTGGACAGGCTCAGGTCGTTCGGGTTGAAGCCGGGCGCGGTGGCCATCGCGAGGACCTGACCGGTCTTCACGTCCTGGACCACCACGTAGCCCTTCTCCGCGCCGGAGTTGGCCACCTGGTCGGTGATCGCCCGCTGGGCGGCCCACTGGATGTCCCGGTTGATGGTCAGCTTCACGTCGTCGCCCGGCACGGCCGGCTCCATCGAGCCCCCCGCGGTGGGCACCAGCCGCCCGCCCGACTGGGCGTAGCTGCTGTGGCCGTCCTTGCCGGCCAGCAGCTTCTGGTACTGGAGCTCCAGGCCGCCGGCGCCCTCGCCCTCGGCGTTGACGAAGCCGACCAGGTTGGCCGCCAGCCCGTCGGCGGGGTAGATCCGCTTCTGGGTCTCCCGGTTGAACACCCCGGCCAGCGGGTTGGCGCACTCGTTGTCCACCCGGGCGCGTCCGCCCTGGTCGGCGGGCTTGCCGAGCAGCCTCTTCTGGGCCTGGCAGGCCCGCGAGCCGGCCTGCTTCTCCAGGCCCGACTTGAGGTCGCTGATCTGCTTCTTGGCGGCCGGGGTCTGCTGGGCCGCGAGCCGCTTGTAACGGCTCTTGGGGGTGTGCAGGTCGGCGGCGATCTTCTCCTTGGGCACGCCGAGGATCGGCGACAGCAGCGCGGCCGCCTGCTCCGGCGCGTCCGGGATGCCGGTCGCCTCCGGGGTGAACATCGCCGGGTCGGCGGTGATGTCGTACGCGTCGACGGTGGCCGCCAGCGAGACCCCGTCGGAGGACGTTATCGAGCCGCGTTCGGCGGTGATCGGGATGTTCAGGTAGCGGTTGGTGTTGGCGTCGGCGGCCAGCGCGTCGGCGTCCACCAGCTGGAGCTGCACCAGGCGGCCCGCGAAGACGGAGAACACCAGCGACAGCACCACGCTGATCACCCGCAGCCGGCGCTTCGGCTCGGCCAGTTTGAGCGCCTTGGGGCGCAGCGACGGACGGCTCCGCGGGCGCACCGCCGCCTGGCTGCGGGCCGGCGGGCGTCCCTCGGGGCCGCGCTGCTGCGGCGCCCGCGGGGTACGGCCGACGGAGGCCGACCTGGCGGGCTGGGCCTTGGCCGACTGGCTGCGGGCGGGCTGACCCTTCGCCGGCTGGCTCCTGGCCGGTTGGCCCTTCGCGGGCTGACCCTTGACCGGCTGGCCGCGGCCGGAGCCGGACTGCGCGCGCGGCGCGCCGCCGCGGGGCACCGGACGGCGGCCGTTGCCGCCACCGGACCCGCTGGACCCACTGGTGGGTTGACGTGGAGTGCTCATGCGACCACCTCGCTGCGCTCGGCGGACGCTTCGCACCATTCGTACCTGTTGACGGTTCGCCCGTTCCGCCCGCTCACCGGCCGGCACCCCCGCTCGGCTTCGCGCCCGCGGCGGGCGGGACCGGGTTGAGCTGGATCACCGAGTCACCGGCGGACGCCGCCGGGGTCGGCGCCGGCGGCGGGGCGGCCGGCGACGGGGCACCGCCCGGCTGCGGCGCGGCCGGCGACGGTCCGGCGCCGGGCTGGGCGGCACTCGGCTGGGCCCTGGTCGGCCACGGCTCGGCCGTGGACCGCTTGACCGGCGGGCTGTCCTGCGCCGGGCCCGGGGTGCCGATCACCTTGCCGCCGTTCGGAACGTCCAGGAAGGCCATGCCGCCGGCCGGGACCATGCCGAGCTCGGCCGCGCGCCGCGACAGCGCGTCCGGCGCCGAGCTCTGGTCGATCTCGTGCTGGAGGCCCTGCTGCTCGTCGGTCGCCGTCGTGGTCTGCTTCTGCAACCGGGACAGCTCGAAGGAGCCCTCGTTGAGCGCGGTGTTCAGCGTGAGCAGGCCGAGCAGCCCGGCCGCCAGCAGCACCACGATGAGCACCGCGAACGGCGTGCGCCTCCGCACCGGGCGCCTGCCCGGCCGGACCGTGATCCGTGCCCTGCCCTGCCTCGGGAGTCCTCCCCGCCCCGCCCGGACCTCACCGGCCACCGGCCCCACCGCTCTCCTCCGCCCTTCGGACCCGCCGGGACCGGTTCGTCAGCCCCGCTTGCTACGGTCCCTGATCCTCTCCGCCACCCGCAGCCGCACGGGCGCGGCACGCCGGTTCTCCTCGATCTCCTCCTCGGTGGCCAGCTCGGCACCGCGAGTGATCAGTTTGAGCCAGGGCTGGTGCTCCTCCGGGATGAACGGCAGGCCCGGCGGAGCGGTGGTGGTCGCACCGGCGGCGAAGCACTGCTTGACCAGGCGGTCCTCCAGCGACTGGTAGGACATCACCGCGATCCGGCCGCCCACCGCGAGGACGTCCAGCGCGCCCGGGATCGCCCGGTCCAGGACCTCCAGCTCGCCGTTGACCTCGATCCGCAGCGCCTGGAACGTCCGCTTGGCCGGGTTCCCGCCGGTCCGACGGGTCGCCGCCGGGATGGCGTTGCGCACCAACTCGACCAGACGCGCGCTGTTGGTGAACGGTTCCTTCTCCCGCTCCCGCAGGATCACCGAGGCGATCTTCCCGGCGAACCGCTCCTCGCCGTACACCTTGAGGATCCGGGCCAGGTCGCCGTGGCTGTAGGTGTTCAGCACCTCCGCCGCGCTGATCCCCCGGGTCTGGTCCATCCGCATGTCCAGCGGCGCGTCCTGCGCGTACGCGAAGCCGCGCTCGGCCTCGTCCAGCTGCATCGAGGAGACGCCGAGGTCGAACAGGACGCCGTCCACCTCGTCGATGCCCAGGCGCTCCAGCACCTCGGGGATCTCGTCGTAGACCGCGTGCACCAGGGTGGCCCGGTCGCCGAACGGGGCCAGCCGCTCGCCGGACAGCTTCAGCGCCACCGGGTCGCGGTCCACCGCGACCAGCCGCACCTGCGGGAACTGGGTCAGCAGCGCCTCGCTGTGCCCGCCGAGGCCGAGGGTGGCGTCGACCACGACGGCACCGGGGCGCGAGATCGCCGGGGCCAGGGCGTCCATGCACCGCTGGAGCATCACCGGAACGTGCTTGGGGCCCGGTTCGTTGGTGGTCATGCGCGGTGGCGCCCTTCCTCGGTGCGGAGCAGCCCGACGTCCGGGAGCTGCGACCATTCTCGCCCACCGTGCCCCGGCACGACGAAGCGGCCCGTGGTCCCCGCCCGCTCAAGGGGAAGGTCGTGACCGCCCGGCGCCGGGGAAGGTGCGCCAGGTGGGCACGGAGCGGGAGGAGGCCACGGACCGCGTCGACCGGGCCGCACCGGCCGGGAAGGCCCGGTTGACGGGCCCCGGCGGGTGTGCTCCACTGCGCCGCAAACTCTATCGCGCGGGCCTTGCCAGTCAATGGTCCGCTCCGGCGCACCACCCGGGCGGCGGTACGGATCACCGCAGGTCGCGGGCGTGCGGGTGGACCGGTGGCGGCACGGATCGGGGGCCTTCGGCGGCCGGCGCGCGCCCCCTCCCCGCCCCGCGTGCGGGTCACCCCGTACCAGCCCGGGCGGACCCTCCGGTTGTGGCGATGCACCCGATCGCGGCGCCCGGTTCTGTAGCTCCCCGCCCCACCGCGCGGTCCCGATCCGCACTAACGTCGCCACCATGACAGTGACACCCGACCGGCCCTCGCCGAACGCCGCTGCCGCCCCTGCCAGACCCACCGTCATCGACCGCTTCGTCACGGCCAACCGCACCTACGCCGTGACCTTCCAGGACGGCGGGATGGACGCCCGCCCGGTGCAGAAGATCGCCGTGGTCGCCTGCATGGACGCCCGCCTCGACCTGTTCGCGGCGCTCGGCCTCGAACTCGGCGACGCGCACGTCGTCCGCAACGCCGGAGGCGTCGTCACCGACGACACCATCCGCTCCCTGACCATCAGCCAGCGCGCCCTCGGCACCCGCTCGATCGCGCTGATCCACCACACCGGCTGCGGCCTGCTCGGGCTCACCGAGGACTTCCGCCGCGAGCTGGAGCTGGAGGTCGGCCAGCGCCCGCAGTGGGCGGTGGAGGCCTTCGTCGACCTGGACGGCGACGTCCGCCAGTCCATGCAGCGCGTCCGCACCTCTCCCTTCCTGCTGCACACCGACGACGTCCGCGGCTTCGTCTTCGACGTCCACACCGGCCTGCTGCGCGAGATCGACTGAGTTCTCCGTCCGCTCGTCCCCGGGCCCGCCACAGCCGCCCGGAGACGAGCGGACGGGCCACCCGCGGTCCAGGCATTCGGGAACCGCCGAATGGTGACTTCTGGCCATCCCGCGGGGGAGAATGCGCCTGCCGGTCGGACCCCGAACCACCTGGGGCGGCCAGGCCGCAGGCCGCCTTTCCCGGCGCCGGATCCTTGTTCGGAACCGCCCCCGGGACGGCCGCGTCAAGCATGGGGTGGGGCCCGGCCTCGGGACGGGGCGGGCACAGGGTGCCAGGGAGCGTAAACGGGTGACGAGCTACAACGATCAGGCCGGACTCGGCAGTCCTGCGGGGGGCGAGCAGCAGAGGGCGAACGGGTACCAGCCGGTCGGGCTCCCCGAGCTCGCCGCGGTCGTCGACCGCGTCCGTGCCAACGTCGAGAGCGTGATCGAGGGCAAGCCGGAGGCCGTCCGGATCGCCCTGACCGTCCTGCTCGCCGAGGGCCACCTGCTGCTGGAGGACGTGCCCGGCGTCGGCAAGACCATGCTGGCCAAGGCGCTCGCCCGCTCGCTCGACTGCACCGTGCGCCGCATCCAGTTCACGCCCGACCTGCTGCCCTCGGACGTCACCGGCACCAACATCTACGACCAGCAGCGGCACGACTTCGAGTTCCGCCCGGGCGCGATCTTCGCCCAGGTCGTGGTCGGCGACGAGATCAACCGCGCCTCGCCCAAGACCCAGTCCGCGCTGCTGGAGTCCATGGAGGAGCGCCAGGTCACCATCGACGGCACCAGCTACGAGCTGCCCTCGCCGTTCATGGTCGTGGCCACCCAGAACCCGGTCGAGATGGAGGGCACGTACCCGCTGCCGGAGGCCCAGCGCGACCGCTTCATGGCCCGGATCTCGATCGGCTACCCCAGCCCCGAGGCCGAGCTCGCGATGCTGGACGTGCACGCCGGCGCCAGCCCGCTGGAGGACCTCCAGCCGGTCGCGCACGCCTCCGACATCCTCAAGCTGATCGACCTGGTCCGCGGCGTGCACATCGCCGACCCGGTCCGCCGCTACGCCGTCGACCTGGTCGGCGCCACCCGCACCAGCCCGGAACTGCGCCTGGGCGCCTCCCCGCGCGCCACCCTGCACCTGGTCCGGGCCGCCCGCGCCGCCGCCGCGCTGGACGGGCGCGACTACGTCACCCCGGACGACATCCAGCGCCTCGCCGTCCCGGTCCTGGCGCACCGTCTGATGCCGACCGCCGAGACCCAGCTCAGCCGCCGCACCTCCGAGCAGATCGTGACCGACCTGGTCGCCCGGCTGCCGCTGCCGCGCCCGCAGGGCGGCCCGGCCGTCCGGAGGGGCTGAGGTGACCCAGTCCGACTCCGCTTCGGGACTGCGGGCCGGGTTCCGCGGTCTCACCACCCGGGGGCGGTCCTTCCTCGCCGCCGGGGTCACCGCGGTGGTCTGTTCCTACCTGCTCGACCAGGACGCCCTGCTGCGCGTCGGCGTCCTGCTCGCCGCCCTGCCGCTGGTCGCCGTGGTGGTGGTCGCCAACACCCGCTACCGGGTGGCCAGCGGACGCCGGCTCAGCCCGCGCCGGGCCGTCGCCGGCCAGGAGGCCCGGGTCCACCTGCGGGTCGACAACGTGTCCCGGGTGCCCACCGGCGTGCTGCTGCTGGAGGACAAGGTCCCGTACGTGCTCGGGCCGCGCCCGCGCTTCGTGCTGGACCGGGTCGAGCCGCGCGGCCACCGCGAGGTCTCCTACCGGGTCCGCTCCGATCTGCGCGGCCGCTACCCGCTCGGGCCGCTCCAGCTGCGGCTGTCCGACCCGTTCGGGATGTGCGAGGTGACCCGCGCCTTCACCGCCTCCGACGTCCTCACCGTCGTCCCCCAGGTCCAGGCGCTGCCGTCGGTACGGCTCAGCGGCGAGTGGATCGGCCAGGGCGAGAGCCACAGCCGCACCCTGGCGCTGGCCGGCGACGACGACGTGATCCTGCGCGAGTACCGGCCCGGCGACGACCTGCGCCGGGTGCACTGGCGCTCCACCGCCCGGTACGGCGAGCTGATGGTGCGCCGCGAGGAGCAGCCCCGGCAGGCCCGGGCCACCGTCGTGCTGGACACCCGGGAGATCGCCCACCGGGGCAGCGGCCCCGCCTCCTCCTTCGAGTGGGCGGTCGGCTGCGCCGCCTCGGTCTGCGCGCACCTGCTGGAGCGCGGCTACCAGACCCGGCTGCTCACCGACACCGGGCTGTCCGTGCCCGCGCCCGGCACGGGCGGCGGCCACGGCAGCGCCGCCACCTCCGGGCTGATCCTGGACGCCCTCGCCGTCGCCGACCTGTCCGACGGCGGCACCCTCTCCCGCGCCGAGGATCCGCTGCGTGCCGGCGGCGAGGGCCTGCTGGTCGCCGTCCTCGGCGACCTGGACGACGCCCAGGCCACCCGGCTGGGCCGGCTGCGCAGCCGCGCCGGCGGGGCGATCGCCCTCCTGCTGGACACCGGCACCTGGGCCGGCCTGCGGATGCTCGCCCCGGACACCGGCGGCGACGACTTCCGGGCCCGGGTCCGGCAACTGCGCGAGTCCGGGTGGACGGTGATCCCGGTGCGGGCCGGGGACTCCGTACCGGACCTGTGGCGGGCCGCCGACGGCAGCAGGACGACCGCCCCCTACCGAGAAGAGGCCGGCGCGTGACCACCCGGGCCAAACTGACCGCGTACTCGGCGCTGGCCACCGCCCTCGCCTCGCTGTGCATGATGCCGCTGCTCACCACCCGCAGCTGGTTCACCCACGCCGTCCTGGTGATCGCCGTGATCTCCGCGGTCGGCGCGGGCCTGCGCCGCTCCCCGCTGTACCGCTGGACGGTGCCGGTCGGGCAGCTGCTGGTGCTGCTCCTGCTGCTGCTGCTCGGCTTCGCGGGCGCCGGCGGGGTACTGCCCGGGCCGGCCACGATGCGGGTCCTGGACCAGGTCCTCACCGCCGGCCTGGACGACATACAGCAGTACGCCATCCCGGCTCCGCCCACCGCCGGACTGCGGCTGATCCTGGTCTCGGCGATCGGCCTGATCGCCGTCGCGGTGGACACCGTCGCGGTGACCTACCGGCGATCGGCGCTGGCCGGGCTGCCGCTGCTGGCCCTGTACTCGGTCGGCAACGGCCTGGCCGGGGAGCACGGCAGCTGGGTCTGGTTCGCCGTCGCCGCGGCCGGCTACCTGCTGCTGCTGTTCGCCGAGGGCCAGGACCGGGTCTCCCGCTGGGGCCGGGTCTTCTACGGGGGCGCGCGCGGCTCGGTGGAGTCCGGCCGGGTCAGCCCGGCCGGCCGGCAGGTCGGCGTGCTGGCCCTGGCGGTGGCGCTGCTGCTGCCGGTGGTCCTGCCGCACTGGAGCTCCGGACTGCTGAACTCCGGCTCCGGCGGGTCGAAGGGCAAGGGCGTCGGCGGGAGCCTGTCGACCAGCCTCGACCCGCTGGTCAGCCTGGAGGCCGCGGTCACCAAGCCG
The DNA here is from genome assembly GCF_053612025.1 of Kitasatospora sp. NPDC054768. Taxonomy (NCBI): domain Bacteria; kingdom Bacillati; phylum Actinomycetota; class Actinomycetes; order Kitasatosporales; family Streptomycetaceae; genus Kitasatospora; species Kitasatospora sp. NPDC054768. The sequence goes on along the minus strand of NZ_JBSHBN010000143.1, from coordinate 1,523 downwards.
ACCGACGCGGAGCTGCTCACCTACACCCTGGACAGCTCGCTGGCCGATCAGACCTATCTGCGGACCGGCTCGCTCGACCAGTTCGACGGCACCAACTGGAAGCTCGGCAGCACCACGGTCACCGACCTTCCGGCGACGCTGCCCACCCCCGAGGGCCTGCGCAACGCCCAGCTCCCCCGGATCGAGGGCGACTTCAAGATCGGCGACCGGCTGGAGGGCAGCTGGCTGCCGATGCCCTACCCGGCCGCCTCCGTCCAGGTCCCCAAGCCCGGCGACTGGAAGCTCGACCCGCTGACCCGCACCGTCCTGCCGGCCAACGACAAGGCGATCCGCGGCCTGAACTACCACGTCAGCGCCCTGGACCTGCGGCCCGGCGCCAACGACCTGCGCCTGGCGGCCACCGCGCCGCAGGACATCAGGGAGCACTACACCGCCGTCCCGGCCGACCTGCCGCCGGTGGTCGCCGAGAAGGCCAGGGCCGTCACCGCCGGCGCCCGGAACGACTACGACCGGGCGACGGCGCTGGTCAACTGGTTCACCGGGCCGGACTTCACGTACGACACCGCGGTCAACGGCGGCACCGGCAGCGACGCCATCGCCGTCTTCCTGCGCGACCGCCGCGGCTTCTGCGTGCACTTCGCCTCCACCATGGCGGCGATGGCCCGGGTGCTGAAGATCCCGGCCCGGGTGGCCGTCGGCTTCACCCCCGGTGACAGCAAGGGCGGCGGCGTCTACTCGGTGACCGGCCGGATGTACCACGCCTGGCCCGAGCTGTACTTCTCGGGCTACGGCTGGCTGCGCTTCGAGCCGACCCCGAGCCGCGGCGTCCCGGCCCGCTACACCGAGGCGTCCAGCGCCCCGACCAGCGCGCCGACCCAGCAGGCGACCGCCGCCCCGCAGAGCGCCTCAGCCGCCCCCGCGCCGACCTCCAGCTCGGACTGCACCCCCAAGCAGCGCCAGCTGGGCGAGTGCGACACCAAGGGCAAGGCCGTCGCCACGGCCGCCGAGGAGTCCTGGCTGCTCTCCCCACAGGTGCTCGGCACCCTGGCCGCGGTGCTCGTGCTGATCGCACTGCTGCTCGCCCCGATGCTCTGGCGCGCCGCCGTGCGCCGCCGCCGACTGGGCGGCGGGGGCCGGCGCGGGCCCGGCGGGAGCGGGCCGGCGGAGCTGACCGACGCCCAGGTGCTGGCCGCCTGGGACGAGCTGATCGACTCCGCCTGGGACCTCGGAATTCCCCCGGACGAGTCACGCACCCCGCGTTCGGCGGCCCGCCGGATCACCGAGAAGGCGCAGCTGGACGCGGACTCCTCGGCCGCCACCGGCCGGCTGGCGCTGGCCACCGAGCGGGTGCTCTACGCCCCGCCCGGGCGGCCCACCACGGAGCCGCTGGCTTCCGACGTCCGCACCGTCCGGCGCGGGCTGCGGGCGAGCGCCGGCCGGGCCGGGCGGACCAGGGCGCTGCTGCTGCCGCCGTCCTCGGCCCAGCTGTGGTGGCGGATCTCCGACGCGGTGCGGGCGGCCCG
>NZ_JBSHBN010000142.1:15985-25013 GCF_053612025.1 Kitasatospora sp. NPDC054768 | reverse complement strand
GGCCGTGTGCCCGGCCCGGCCCGCCGTCGGGGCGGATCAGTCGACGATCTCCATCTGGCCCATCATGCCCGCCGAGGAGTGCTCCAGCATGTGGCAGTGGTACATGTAGCGGCCGAGGTAGTCGGTGAAGGTCGCCTGGACCCGGACCGACGTACCGGGCGGAAGCGGCACGGTGTCCTTCAGGCCGGCGTCGCCGGGCAGCGGCGGCCGGCCGTCCCGGTCGAGCACCCGGAACTGCGCCAGGTGCAGGTGGAAGGAGTGCTGGATCGGACCGTACTTGGTGGCGCTGTCGCCGTTGGTGACCGTCCAGATCTCGGTGGCACCGCGGCGGACCCGCTGGTCGACCCGGTCCGGGTCGAAGGGCAGGCCGTTGACCAGGCCCGTCGGCGTGCCGTTCAGGTCGAAGGAGAGCGTCAGCTCGCGGTGGACCGTGGCCGGCGGCAGCTCCGGCAACGGCCGCAGGGTGGCCGGCACACCGCTGCGGTCGCGCGCCCGGCGGTCCACCGCGAACTGCAGTACCGGCTCGACCCGGTCGTCGCCGGTGTACTGGCCCTGGTTGGTGAGCGCCGCCCTGCTGCCGACCGCCAGTCCGGAGAAGTCCACCACCAGGTCCACCCGTTCACCGGCGGCGAGCGGGAAGTCCGTCCCGGTCCGGTCGACCGGCGCGGGCAGCAGACCGCCGTCCGAGCCGATCTGGAGGACCGGCAGGGAGCCGAAGTTCAGCTTCAGGAACCGCAGGGTCGAGCTGTTCAGCAGGCGCAGGCGGTACTTGCGGGCGGCCACCGGGAAGTACGGCTTGGAACGGCCGTTGACCAGGATCACGTTCCGCTTCGCCGGATCGCCGTGGACCAACCGGCCCGCGGCGTCGAACTCGGCGTCCCGGATCGCGATCGGCACGTCGTACTCGTCCCTCGGCAGGTCGTACCGGCGCTCGTCCTCGCCCTCGATCAGGTAGAAGGCGTGCAGGCCGCGGTAGACGTGCTCGGCCTCCGTGTGATGGCTGTGGTCGTGGTACCAGAGGGTGGCCCCGGGCTGCCGGTTCGGGTACTCGTAGCGGCGCTCGCCGCCCGGGTCGATCAGCTGCATCGGGTGGCCGTCGCTGTCGGCCGGGACGTGGCCGCCGTGCAGATGAACGTTGACGGCCTCGGGCAGCCGGTTGCGGTAGGTGACCAGCACCCGGCGGCCCTCCCGGGCCCGGATCGTCGGGCCGACGAAGCTTCCGCCGTAGGTCAGGCAGCTGGTTCGGACACCGGGGATCAGCTCCAGGTCGGCGGCCAGGACGTCGAGCCGGTAGACGTCGGTGTCGTCGGTCCGCGCCACCGGCCGCAGCGTCGGCGGCACCGGCATCCGCACGGAGAACGGCCCCTTGGGCGCCCCCCGGCCGATCCGCACGGGGGGCAGCGGGTCCCCGCCGGCCACGGCGCCCACCGGCAGGCCCACCCCGGTCACCGCCGCGATGCCCGCGAGGCCCAGGAATCTTCGTCTGTACACAGTGTCCTCCCCACGTCGGTCCCCATGCGGTCGCATGCGGTCGCTGCCGGTGCGTCAGGCGTAGGTCACGACCGCGCGGAAGCGGACCTCGCCGCGTTCGACCCGTTCGAGCGCCTCGGCGACCCGCTCCTTGGGGAAGGTCTCGATCAGCGGCGTGACGGCCCCGGACGCGACCAGGTCGAGGGCCTCGGTGAGCTGGTCGAGGCCGTTGTGGGTGGCGCCGATCACCTGCTGGCGCTGCGCCCAGAACGGGCTGGTGGGCGGGATCGTGAAGGAGTCGACCGGGTCGATGGTGGCGAGCACGATCCGGCCGTTCGGGCGCAGTCCCTGGAGGGTCTCGGTGGCGGCCCGGTAGGAGGTGCCGGTCACCAGGACCACGTCGGCGCCGCCGGCCGCCCGCAGCTGCTCGCCGTCGGCGACCACGTGGTCCGCGCCGAGCGTGCGGGCCAGCTCGTGCTTGTCCGGCGAGCGGGTGACGGCCACCGTCTCGAAGCCGGCGGCACGGGCGAACTGCACGGCGAGGTGGCCGAGTCCGCCGATCCCGAGGACGGCGACCCGCTCGCCCGGCTCGGGGTTCGCGGCGCGCAGCGCGCTCCACGCGGTGTACCCCGCGCACAGCACGGGCGCCGCGGCCTCGTACGACAGGGCGTCCGGCAGAAGCACCGTGCTGTCGGCCGACACCGCGACGTACTCCGCGTGACCGCCCTGCACGGTGAGGCCGCTCATCACCGACTCCGGGCAGTTCATCCCGGACTGCCCGGTGAGCGGGAGGTTGAGCCGGCAGTAGTCGCACCGGCCGCAGGTCGCCTGCACCCAGGTGGTGCCGACCCGGTCCCCGACCCGGCGGGTGGTCACCCCCGGACCGACCTCGACGACCTCTCCGGCGGCCTCGTGACCGACCACCACCGGGTCGAGCGGCGGGAAGGGGAAGACACCCTGGCTGACCCAGAGGTCGTTGTGGCAGACCCCGCAGGCGTGGACCCGGATCAGTACCTGACCCGGACCTGCCGTGGGGGTGGGGATCTCGCGCAGTTCCCAGCGCGCCTTGGCCTCGGGTACGACGGCTGCCCACATCGGACGGACCTCCCTTTCGTGTCAGCGGTTTCGCGGCGTGAGGCGGACCGGGAGGGTCTGCACGCCGTTCATGATGAAGGTGACCTGCGGCGCCAAGTCCATCTCGGGGACGGCGAGTTCGATGTCGGGGAAGCGCCGGAACAGCGCGGCGAGCGCGATCTCGGCCTCCATCCGGGCCAGCGGCATGCCGATGCAGCGGTAGACGCCGTGACCGAAGGAGAGGTGCTCCTTGTCCGACCGGGCGGCGTCGAAGGCGTCCGCGCTGTCGCCGTGCACGGTACGGTCGCGGCCCACCGCCGCGAAGTTGATCAGGACCGGGTCGCCCTTGGCGATGACGACGCCGCCGATCTCGATGTCCTCCACCGCGAAGCGGAAGGGCAGATGGGCGACCGGCGCCTCGACGCGCAGGGTCTCCTCGATCACGTCCGACCAGCTCACCGCGCCGCTGCGCAGCAGCGCCAGCTGGTCGGGGTGGGTGAGCAGGGCCCGGGTCGCGTTGGCGAGCAGGTTCATCACCGGCTCGGTCCCGGTGGCGAGCAACAGGTGCAGGGTGCCGACCAGTTCGGAGTCGTTCAGCCGGGAGCCGTCCTCCTCCTGGGCCTGGACCAGGTCGCTGGTCAGGTCGTCCCCGGGGCTGCGGCGCTTGGCCTCGACGAACTCCTGCATCTCCCGGTGCCACTGCTCGACGTTGGCCGCCGACTCCTCGGGGGTGAGGGTGGTGTCGATGTTCGCCTCGCCGCCGCGGAGCATCTGCGCGCGGTCCTCGGCCGGCACGCCGAACAGGTCGCAGATCACCCGGGCGGGCATCGGGCGGGCGAAGCGGGCCTTGAGGTCCAGCACCTCGCCGGGTTCGCAGCGGTCCAGCTCGTCCAGCAGCTCGTCGACGGCCTTCTCGACCTCGGCCCGCATGGCCTCGACCCGGCGCGGGGTGAAGGCCCCGGCGGTCAGCCGGCGCAGCCGGGTGTGGTCGGCGCCGTACCGGGTGGTGAGGTTGTCCATCAGCACCCAGCCGATGAGCGGGAAGTCCTCGCCGATCCTGCCCTCGGCGAAGGCCGTCCAGTGCTGGCGCGGGTCCTTGGACAGCCGGTGGTCGGTGAGGGCCTGGCGGGCGGTTTCGTGGTCGGTGATCGACCAGCCGAGCACGCCGCCGGGCAGCTCGATCCGGGCGACCGGGCCGTTCGCCCGGATCCGCGCGCCCTCGGCGTGGATGTCGTGTCCGGCGGGGTCGATGACGACGGGTTCGGGGATTGCCATGGGGATCCTCCGGGCGGTCGGTGGGAACGGCGGGCAGGGCATGCCGGACAGGGCCGCTCGGTGCGGCCCTGCCCGGTGGGGCGCCGGCTACAGGTAGAGGGTGTTGGGCCCGAGGCCGCAGGCGACCCGCCCGTAGAGTTCGAGGTTGGTGTTGGGGTGCAGGATGCCGTGCAGGTTGAGGGTCTGGACGTCCCGCTCGATGCGCTGGATCGGGACGGTGGTGTAGATCGAGGAGCCGCCGCTGGCGGTGTTGAGGATGTCCACCGCCTCCTTGGTGCGCGAGCAGACGGCACCGAGGTCGAGCCTGATCCGGGCCCGCTCCTCCAGGGTCCACTCCTCGCCGGTGGGGCCCTTGGTGTCGATCAGGCCGGCGGCGCGGTGGGCGTGGAACTCCACCTCGTCGATCCTGGTGATGGCGTCGGCCACCTGGAGGTGGGTCACCGGCGCCTCGGCCTGGTTGGCGTACTCGGTGTAGCTGATCTTCCGGCCGGGGAGCCGCTCGAAGAACGCCTCCTTGGCGGCCTTGGCCAGCCCGAGCGCCGGCGCGGCCACCGTGGCGCACGCGGTGGGCATGAACGGGGCCCGGTAGATGGGCGATTCGGCGTTCGCCAGGGAGCGGTGCCGGCCCTGGAGCACCGGGACCATCGGCAGCACCCGCGGCTCGGGGACGAACAGGTCGGTGGCGACGGTGGTGACGCTGCCGGAGCCGCGCAGGCCGGTGGTGTGCCAGTCGTCGACGATCTCCAGGTCCGCCAGCGGGACGGCCACCATGATCGGCTGCGGCCCGTCCGGGGTCATCAGCACGGCCGCGTTGGTGTTCCAGGAGCTGTGCAGCGCGCCCGAGTTGAACGTCCACTTGCCGTTCAGCAGCACGCCGCCCTCGACCGGCACGGCGACCGCGGTCGGGCTGAGGATGCCGCTCACGCGCACGCCCGGGTCGGCGAAGATCTCGTCCTGCACCTCGTCCGGGAACAGGCCGGCCATCCAGGAGCTGATGGCGTAGACCGCCATGACCCAGGCCGTGGAGCCGTCGCCGCGGGCCAGCTCGGCGATCACGTCCACCGCGGTGCGCATGTCGGATTCGTAGCCGCCGTAGCGGACCGGCACCCGGATCTGCAGCAGTCCGGAGTCCGTCAGCGCGGCCAGCGTCTCGTCGGACAGCCGGCGGTGCTCCTCGTGCCACAGCGCGTTCTTCTGCAGCAGCGGCACCAACTCGGCTGCACGGCTCACCAGTTCTTCCCTGGACGGGGATTCCTTGGCTGTCATCGGGGGCTCCTCCGAAGTGGGCGGCCCGCGTGGGACGGTTGGCCGTCCGGGCCGCGGTCGTTGATCGGCCCTGTCGAGGCTGGCAGCCGGGCGGGGCGCCCGCATCTCCCGGATTGCGGCGCGTCCGGAGCGTGTCCAGGCCACCCGGCCGTCCAACGATCGAGCGCAATCGGGGAGTTGTCGCCCCGTGCGGACCGGTGTGAGGCTGGCCGTCACCCGGCCGCCGTGTCGCGGCCGTGACCACCGGAGAAGGAGAGAGCCATGTCCGCCACTCCCCCGCCCAACTCCCCCGAAGCCGCCGCGCTGCGCGCCGTTCCGGAGCGCATCGTCGCGGCCTGGGCCGCCCAGGACGCCGACGGCTTCGCCGAGGTCTTCACCGAGGACGCGACGCTGATCCTGCCCGGGGACATCTACCTGACGAGCCGTCAGGCGATCCGCGCCTTCATGACCCAGGCCTTCGCCGGCCCGTTCAAGGGAACCCGGGTCACCGGCGAGCCGGTGTCGGTCCGCCCGCTGGCCGCGGACGTGGCCGTGCTGGTCACCCAGGGCGGTGTGCTGGCCCCCGGGGACACCGAGGTGACGGCCGAGCGTGCGATCCGGGCGACCTGGGTGCTGGCCCGACAGGGCTCCGACTGGCGGATCGCCTCGTACCAGAACACCCCCGTCGCCGCCTGAGACCCGGCGGGCCGGTCCCGGCCCGCGCTGCCCGCCCCTCCGATCCGACAGTCCACTGAGAGGACTTGGCATGCGCCCCTTCCGTATCGACGTCCCGCAGGAAGCCCTCGACGACCTGGACCGCCGGCTCGCGGCGACCCGCTGGCCCGGCGAACTGCCGGGCGTGGGCTGGCAGCGCGGGGTTCCGCTCGACTACCTGAAGGAGCTGGCCGAGTACTGGCGCACCGGCTTCGACTGGCGCAAGGCCGAGGAGCAGCTCAACGCGTTCCCGCAGTTCCTGACCGAGATCGACGGCGTGGACATCCACTTCCTGCACGTGCGCTCGCCGGAGCCGGATGCCACGCCGTTGATCATCACCCACGGCTGGCCCGGCTCGGTGGTCGAGTTCCTGGACGTGATCGGGCCGTTGACCGACCCGCGGGCGCACGGCGGCGATCCGGCCGACGCGTTCCACGTGGTCATCCCCTCGCTGCCCGGCTACGGCTTCTCCGGCCGCCCCCGGGAGACGGGCTGGGACACCGCCCGGGTCGGCCGGGCCTGGGCCGAGCTGATGCACCGCCTCGACTACGACCGGTACCTCGTCCAGGGCGGCGACTGGGGCATGCCGGTCTCCCTCCAGCTCGGCCTGGCCGATCCGGCGCACGTCGCCGGCGTCCACCTGAACATGCTCGCCACCTTCCCGCCGCAGGACCCGGCCGAGTTCGCGAACCTGGACGGGGCGGACCTGGCCAGGCTGGAGTTCGCCGCGCACTTCGAGCAGGACGGGGCCGGCTGGCGGAAGATCCAGTCCACCCGGCCGCAGACCGTCGGCTACGGCCTGACCGACTCGCCGGTGGGCCAACTCGCCTGGATCGTGGAGAAGTTCAAGGAGTGGACGGCCGCGGAGACCGCGCCGGAGGACGCGGTGTCCCGCGACCGGCTGCTGACCAACGCGGCGATCTACTGGTTCACCGCCTCCGCCGCCTCCAGTGCCCAGCTCTACTACGAGTCCAACCGGCTGGACTCCGACTTCATCCGTACCTGGGCCGGCCCGTGGCCGCTCGCCGCGCCGGTCGGGGTGGCCGTCTTCCCGCAGGACGCCGTCCGGCCGATCCGCCGCTGGGCCGAGCGGATCCTCCCGACCCTCGCCCACTGGTCCGAGTTCGAGCGCGGCGGGCACTTCGCCGCGCTGGAGGAGCCCGAGCTGTTCGTCGGCGACGTCCGGGCGTTCGCGCGCCGGGTGCGCTGACCGCCGTCCATCCCGCGTAGCGGCCGGGGAGCCGGTCCGCCACCTTTCGTCCAGGCCCGGGTCGAGCAACGACACCGAGCGGAAACGGAGTTGAATTGTCCGTCATTCTGAAGACCCGCGGCGCCGGGCGGCGCGGTCGCCGCACCCCGGGCTGGCTGGCGTTCACGGCGCTGGCCGCCGTCTCGCTGGCGATCGCACCCGGCATGGCCGCCCCCGACCCGGCCGCCGCGGGCACCGAGAACGCCCGGGGCGGCTACGACCGCCGGGTCCACCCACAGGACTGGGCCCTGTCCAACGGCGGTCTGACCAACACCAGGAACGTCACCCGGACACCGATCAACTCGCACAACGTCAAGAACCTCAAGGTGAAGTGGCGGCTTCCGCTGGAGGGCGACCCGACCTTCGCCGGCATCATGGCGTCCAATCCGATCGTCGTGGGCGACACGGTCTACCTGATCAGTCTCAACTCCGACGTCACCGCGGTGGACAAGGAGACCGGGAAGGTCCGCTGGAAGCGCGTCTTCAACAGCCCCTCGGTCGGGCCGAACGGCGTGGCCTACGCGCGCGGCCTGCTCTTCGGCACGACGTTCACCGGCGTCTTCGCACTCGACCCGGCGACCGGCCGGACCGTCTGGTCACGGGAGCTGATCGCCTCCGGCGAGGGCGGCATCGACGTCGCTCCCCAGGTGTACGAGGACACCGTGGTGGTCAGCACCGTCCCGAACACCTTCGGCAAGTACGTGCCGGGGGCCATGGGAACCATCTTCGCGCTGGACACCGCCACCGGGAAGCCGCGCTGGAGCTTCAACACGGTCAAGGACGGCGACCTCTGGGGCCACCCGGAGATCAACAGCGGCGGCGGGACCTGGTTCGCGCCGGCCCTCGACGAGCACGGACGGCTGTTCGTCGCCGTCGCCAACCCCGCCCCGCTCCCCGGCACCCCCGAGTACCCCAACGGCAGCAGCCGGCCGGGCCCCAACCTCTACACCAACTGCCTGCTGGCGATGGACAGCAGGACCGGGAAGCTGCTCTGGTACCAGCAGACCGCGCCGCACGACCTGCGGGACTACGACCTCCAGGACCCCCCGATCGTGACCACCGCGACGGTCCGCGGCAAGCCCACGGAGATCGTGGTGGCGGCGGGCAAGATGGGCAAGGTCTACGCCTACCGGGCCGACGACGGAACCCCGCTGTGGACCCTGCCGGTCGGCACCCACCTGAACGACGAGGGCCCGCTGCCGGACACCCCGACCACCGTCCTGCCGGGCATCATCGGCGGGGTGGAGACGCCGATGGCGCTCTCCCGCGGGCGGCTCTTCGTCCCCTGGGTCGACAATCCCGCCAAGCTCGACTCCCGGGGCGGACTGCAACTGCCCGACTACACCGTGGGCCGGGGCGGCCTCACCGCCGCCGACGTGGCGACCGGCAAGGTGCTCTGGCAACGGGACCTGCCGCAGATGGCGCTCGGTGCCGCCACGGTGGCCAACGACGTGGTCTTCACCTCCACCTTCGACGGCCAGGTCTACGGCTTCGACACCACCACCGGCGCGACCCTGTGGACGGCCAGGACACCGGCCGGCATCATCTCCTTCCCGGCCGTGAGCGGCAGCCTGCTCCTGGTCGGCGCGGGCGCCCCCGCGTTCTCGACCAACCCGTCGTTCGAGCTCATCGCCTACTCGCTCTGACCCGCCCCCGCGTACCGCCCCGCCCCTGACGACCCGACGGCCACCGGCCCGGCATCCACGCCGCGCCGGTGGCCGTCGTGCGTGCGTCCGCGAAGCATGCTGTGCGCGCTGCCGTTGCGACGGGTCGCGCGACGTCCGGCGGGACGGCACGACGGAAGAACTCCCGAAAATTCTCCCGCTCGATGTCGATCCGCGGCGCCCGGCTCCGTCTACCAAGTGCCGGGCCTGGACCCCGGCCGTCGGGGCTCCGAGCCTCGACACGGTCGCGGGGGGCCCGGGCGGGGTGCTGGGGCCCCCCCGGCGCCCCCGGGTCCCCACCGCCGCCGGCCCTGGGGGGCGCCCGCGCAGCCAGGCG
>NZ_JBSHBN010000142.1:0-15975 GCF_053612025.1 Kitasatospora sp. NPDC054768 | reverse complement strand
CCCGGCGGTCGGGGCTCCGCGCCACCCCCCGGTCGGGGCCGCGGGGCTGGGTGGGCACGCCCTCCCCGGCGACCGTCGGCTCCGACCGCAGCAGGGAAGGGGGCCCGCCGAAAACTACCGGGAGTGACTGCGAGGCCGGCTGTCCGGACTCCGCTCCCCACCGGGACGGCAACCGCGCGAGGCCCGTCACCGGCATGCCGGAGCGCCCGGGACTTCTCGCGTCGTGCGGTGCCCAGCAGGCCCCACGACCCCGATCCGGACTTCCTTCCACGGCCTTCACATACCGCCTGACCTGCGTATTTCCTGACCGTGCCGGTGAACCCACGGCCGTCGGCGAGCGCCCGGGCGGTTCTTGACCATGCTTCGTGGACGCTGCTACACATCGACCCGTCGCCGACCTCACCGGGGCGGCGGATCTTCTGTGGGCACGACCGTGGAGGAACCGTGGCGCAATCACCCACCGTACTGGCCGACAGGCTGGACTTCCCGACCAGCCTCACCTTCGACGACGCGGGCCGGATATACCTGGCCGAGTCCGGACTGCCCTTCGGGGGCGCCGCCCCCGGCGGCCGGATCTGGCGTCTGGACCCGGGAACCGACACCTCGTCACGCACCCTGATCGCCGACGGCCTGGCCGCCCCGGTGACCGGACTGCTCTGGCACCAGGACCACCTGTACGTCTCCGAGGGCGGGGCCGGCCGGATCGTCCGGATCGGCCCGGACGGGCAGCGGGCCGTCATCGTCGACGGCATGCCGGGGCCCGGCAACTACCACATCGACATGGCCGTGGCCGGCCGGGACGGGAAGCTGTACTTCGCCCAGGGCGCGATGTCCAACCTGGGGATCATCGGGCTGGACGCCTACGAACTCGGCTGGCTGGGACGGCTCCCGCACTCGTACGACATCCCCGGCCTCGACATCGAGCTCACCGGCTTCAACGTGACCACGGACGACCCGCTGGCCGGCCGGCCCGGCGCGCGGACCACCACCGGCGCGTTCGTCCCGTTCGGCACCGCGACCCGTCCCGGGCAGCGGGTACCGGCCGGACTGCCGTGCAGCGCGGCCGTGCTGCGCTGCGACCTCGACGGCGGCAACCTGGAGCTGGTGGCCTGGGGGATGCGCAACGCCTTCGGCCTGGGCTTCCTGCCGGACGGCCGGCTGCTGGCGGTCGACCAGGGCGCCGACGACCGCGGCAGCCGGCCGATCGGCAACGCCCCCGACCTGCTGTTCGAGGTGCGCGAGGGCGCCTGGTACGGCTGGCCGGACTTCATCGGCGGCATCCCGGTGACGGACCCGGCGTTCAAGCCCACCCGCGGCCCGCAGCCGACCTTCCTGCTGGCCAACCACGGCGAACTCCCGCCGCCCGAGCGCCCGGTGCTCGACTTCGAGTCGCACGTCGCGGCCACCAAGTTCGCCGTGGCGCCCCCGCGCTCGCCGCTGGCCGGACAGCTGGTGGTCACGCTGTTCGGGGACGAGGCGCCGATGACCCTGCCGCCGGGCGGCCCCCGGCTCGGGCGCGACCTGCTGCTGGTCGACCCGACCGACTGGTCCACCCGGGGCCTGCCGTCCGGTCCCGAACTGCACCGGCCGATCGACGTCGGCTTCGCGCCGGGCGACGACGCGCTGCTGATCCTGGACTTCGGCGAGTTCGAGATGACCGACCACGGCGTCGAGTCCCGGCGGGGCACCGGCCGGCTCTGGCGCTGGGCGGGCTGGGACCGCGCGTAGGACGTCATCTCCTCCTCACCGAAAGGGAGTCGCACCATGGCAGGCAGGACCGGACTATGGCTGGTCGGCGGCAGGGGGTCGGTGGCCACCACGGCCGTCTGCGGCCTCGCCGCCTTGCGGGCCGGGCTCGTCCCCGCGACCGGCAGCGTCAGCGAGCGGCTCGACCTCGATCCGGGCGTCTTCCCCGGCTGGTCCGAGCTGGTCACCGGCGGCCACGACCTCGTCCCCACCCCGCTGGGCAAGCGGGCGGAGGAACTCGCCGCCGCGGGTGTGCTGCCCGGTCGGCTCCCGGCGGCGGTCGCCGAGGAACTCGCCGCCGCCGACCGGGAGATCCGCCGCGGCCACGACCCGGACGACGACGCCCCGGCCACCCAGGCCGAGGCGGCGGACCGGCTCGCCGCCGACCTCGCGGACTTCCGGCGCTCCCACGGCCTGGAGCGGGTCGTGGTGGTCAACGTCTCCTCCACCGAGCCCCCGCTCCGGCCGCTGCCCGAGCACGCCGACCTGGCCGCCCTCGACCGCGCCCTCGCCCAGGAGGGGCGCCGGGTGCTCGGCCCGGCCGCCCTCTCCGCGTACGCCGCGTTCTCGGCCGGCTGCCCGTACGTCGACTTCACCCCGTCGCCCGGTCTGCGCATCCCGGCGGTCGCCCAACTGGCCGACCGGCACGGCCTGCCGTACGCGGGCTGCGACGGCAAGACCGGCGAGACCCTGCTGCGCAGCGTGCTGGCACCGATGTTCCTCGCCCGCGGGCTGCGGGTGCGGTCCTGGTCGGGGACCAACCTGCTCGGTGGCGGGGACGGCGCCAACCTCGGGGTGGCGGGCCGCGCGCAGGGCAAGCTGGAGTCCAAGACCCGCGGGCTGGCCGCGCTGCTCGGCGGGGAGGTCACCGCGCCGCTGCACATCGACCACGTCCCCGACCTCGGCGAACGCAAGGTCGCCTGGGACCACGTCTCCTTCGAGGGCTTCCTCGGCACCTCGATGAGCCTGCAGCTGAGCTGGGACGGCTACGACTCGGCGCTCGCCGCGCCGCTGGTCCTGGACCTCGCCCGGCTGGTGGCCGGTGCGCACGCGGCCGGGGAGTCCGGGCCGCTCGGCGCGCTGGCCTTCTTCTTCAAGGACCCGCTCGGCAGCGACGAGCACCGGCTCGCCCAGCAGGAACAGGACCTGGTGTCCTGGGTCCGGCGGATCGAGGTGGCCCGATGAGGGTCGCCCTGCGTCCGTGGCTCGACCTGGTCCGGGCACCGGCGGCGCTCACCGTCCTCGGGGACACCGTGGCCGGCGCGGTCGCCGCGGGCCGTCCGCTGCGCGGCCGGCGGCTGGCCCTGCCGCTCGCCTCCGTCGCCCTGTACTGGTCGGGGATGGCGCTGAACGACTGGGCGGACCGGGCGGTCGACGCGCTGGAGCGCCCCGAGCGTCCCGTCCCGTCCGGTCGGATCGCGCCCGGGGCCGCGCTCGCCGCGGCGGCCGGGCTCGGCGCCACCGGGCTGGCCCTGGCCGGTCTCGCGGGCGGGGCCGACGCGCTGCGCATCGCCGTCCCGCTCACCGCGGCGGTGTGGGCGTACGACACCGTGCTGAAGCCGACCCCCGCCGCCCCGCTGGGCATGGCGGCCTGCCGCGGCCTGGACGTCCTGCTCGGCGCCGGATCCGGGCACTGGCGGGCGGCCGGCGTCCCGGCGCTGGCGCTGGCCACCCACACTCTGGGCGTGACCGCGCTGTCCCGCGGCGAGGTCCACGGCGGCCGCTCCACCGATGCCCGGCTGGCGGTGGCCGCCACCGCGGTCACCGCCCTGCTGACCGGCACGGGCCGGGCCGCCTCGGCCCGGCACCGCACGGCCGGGGCGCTCTGCGCGCTGGGGTACGCGGCCGCCACCGGTGCCGCCCAGCTCGCCGCCGGCCCGGCACGCTCCACCGGACGGACCGCGGACGGCACGGCGGGCGGCACGGCGGCGGCGGTCCGGGCCGCGACGGTGGCCGGGATCCACGGCATGGTGCCGCTGCAGGCCGGGCTGGCCGCACGGCTGGGCTCGCTGCCGGCCGCCGCGCTGGTGCTGGGCGCCCTTCCGCTGGCCCGCCGGCTGTCCACCCGCAGGAGCCCGACGTGAGCGCGATCGCCGTCGGGTACGGCACCAACGGCTTCGCCAACCACCGGCTCGCCGACGCGATCCGGGTCATCGCCGACCTGGGCTACACCTCGGTCGCCCTCACCCTCGACCACCACCACCTCGATCCCTTCGGCCCGGACCTGGCCCGGGAGACCGACCGGCTGGCGGCGCTGCTCTCCGCCGCGGGCCTGCGCTGCGTGGTCGAGACCGGCGCGCGCTTCCTGCTCGACCCGTACCGCAAGCACCACCCCACGCTGGTGTCCGGGGACGCCGCGCCGAGGATCGACTTCCTGCTCCGCGCCGTCCGGATCGCCGAGTCGCTCGGCGCCGACTGCGTGTCCTTCTGGTCCGGTGTGGGCGAGCCCGGGGTGGACGCACGGACCAACCGCGCACGGCTGGTCGAGCACCTCGGCCCGGTCCTGGCCGAGGCGCAGCGCCGCGCCGTGCGGCTCGGCCTGGAGCCCGAGCCCGGCATGGTCGTCCAGCACCTCGACCAGGCGCTCGACCTGCGCCGCGAGCTCGGCGAGCCCGACGCCCTCGGCATCACCCTCGACGTCGGGCACTGCGTGGCCGTGGAGCCGGTGGACGCCGCGCAGTGCGTCCGGCGCGCGGCCGGGCTGCTGGTCAACGTCCAGCTGGACGACATGCTTCCGGGCGTCCACGAGCACCTGGAGTTCGGGCAGGGGCGACTCGATCTCGCCGCGACGCTGGCCGCCCTCGACGGGATCGGCTACACCGGCGTCGCGGCGGTCGAACTGCCCCGGCACAGCCACGCCGCACCGACCACCGCACGAACGGCCCTGGCGGCGATACGCCGGGCCCAGGAGACCGTTTCCGTTCCGCCGGCGCACACGGGTGCGCCGGCGTCGTCCACGATCGGAGACCGCCCATCATGACCGACACCGAGAAACACCGCTGGCTCGAAACCAGCGTCTACGGCGGGAGCCGGCCGGCCCTGCCGCCGGACCCGCAGGAGGACTGGCTGACCTGCGCCGAGCGCCGGGTCCGCGAGTGGCCGGGCACGATCCACCAGGAGTTCCCGCTGGCCGGCCGGATGGTCGGGCGCGGGCCGGTGCGGCCGGACGCCGACCCGCAGGGGCTGGTGCACGGCACGGCCGACGACCGGGCCCGGGCCCGGCTGCTCGCGGTGCTGGCCGGGGCCCTGCCCGGGGCGGTCCTGGCGGCCGAGGTCGAGAAGCTCTACCGGCACGGCGACGCCGCCGAGCGGCGCGGGGTGCTGCGCGCGCTGCCGGACCTGCCGGACGGCGTGCGCCGGCTCGGCCTGGAGCTGGTCGCCGACGGCCTGCGCACCAACGACCCGCGACTGGTCGCGGCGGCGATGGGCCCCTTCGCCGCCCGGCACCTGGAGCAGGACCAGTGGCGCCACGGCGTGCTGAAGTGCCTGTTCACCGAGGTGCCGCTGGGCGCCGTGGCGGAGCTGGTCGCCCGCACCGACGCCGAGCTGCTGCGGATGGCCCGCGACCTGGCCGAGGAACGGCGGGCGGCCGGCCGGGAGATCGGCTCCGACCTGCGCGTGCTGCTCGGCATGAGCGTCCTGCTGGCCCTCGTCCCGCCGCGACCGCAGGAGGCCTGGTCATGAGGATCTTCGACCCGCACATCCACATGACCTCGCGCACCACCGACGACTACCGGGCCATGCGGACGGCCGGTGTCCGGGCGGTGGTCGAGCCGGCCTTCTGGCTCGGCCAGCCCCGTACCAACCCGGGGTCCTTCACCGACTACTTCGACGGCCTGCTCGGCTGGGAGCGGTTCCGGGCCTCCCGGTTCGGGATCAGCCACAACTGCGCGCTCGCCCTGAACCCCAAGGAGGCCAACGACCCCCGCTGCGTCGAGGTGCTGGACGTCCTGCCGCGCTACCTCGGCAAGGACGGCGTGGTCGCGGTCGGCGAGATCGGCTACGACTCGATGACCAGGGCCGAGGACGAGGCCTTCGCCCGTCAGCTGGAGCTGGCCGTCGACCACGGACTGCCGGTCCTGGTCCACACCCCGCACCGGGACAAGCACGCCGGCACCCGCCGCACCCTGGACGTGGTCCGCGAGTCCGGCATCGCCCCGGGCGCCGTCCTGGTGGACCACCTCAACGAGGTCACGGTGGCGACGGTCGCCGACTCCGGCTGCTGGATGGGCTTCTCGATCTACCCGGACACCAAGATGGACGAGCACCGGATGGTCGCCGTCCTGCAGGAGTACGGAACCCACCGGATCCTCGTCAACTCGGCCGCCGACTGGGGGAATTCGGACCCCCTCAAGACGCACAAGGTGGGCCGGGCCATGCTGGCGGCCGGCTTCACCGCGGCGGACGTGGACACCGTGCTCTGGCGCAACCCCGTCGAGTTCTACGGCCGCAGCGGGCGGCTGGTCCTCGACGAGGGGCTCCAGGACGACGCCGACGGCGCCTCCTTCGCGGGCAACTCGGTGCTCCGGGGCGGATCGTGAACCGGCTCTGCTACTCCACCAACGTCCATCCGGCCGAGGACCTGCCCGGCATCCTCCGGCAGCTCGACACCTGCGCAGTTCCGATCCGCGAGCGCACCGGCTTCGACCGGCTCGGGCTGGGCCTGTGGCTGGCCGCCGACGCCGCCTCCGCACTGGCCGCCGACCCGTCCCTGCTCCGCCGGCTGCGGGTCGAACTGGACGCCCGGGACCTGTCCGTGCTCGCCCTGAACGCCTTCCCCTACGGCGGCTTCCACCAGCGGGTGGTCAAGCACGCGGTGTACCGGCCGGACTGGACCGAACCCGCCCGCGCCGCCTACACCGCCGACTGCGCCACCGTGCTGGCCGGCCTGCTGCCCGACGACGCCGACGGCGGCAGCATCTCCACGCTGCCGCTGGCCTGGCGCAGTCCGTGGTCCCCCGCCGCGGACCGGGCCGCCGAGCAGGCGCTGCGCCGGACGGCGGCGGCGCTGCGCACGGTCTCGGCCCGGGCGGGCCGGCCGATCCGGCTCGCCGTCGAGCCGGAACCGGGCTGCGTGCTGGACACCGTCGAGGACGCCGTCGGCTGGCTCGCCACCCGCGCGGACCTCGAATTCGTCGGCCTCTGCCTGGACACCTGTCACCTGGCGGTCTCCTTCGCCGACCCGGAGCGGACGGTGGCCGCCGTCGAACGGGCCGGCCTGCGGGTGGTCAGGATCCAGGCCTCGGCCGCCCTGCACGTGGACGACCCGAACGACCCGGCGGCCCGCCGGCTGCTCGCCGACCATGCCGAACCCCGCTACCTCCACCAGGTGCGGGAGTCGGACGGCGCCGGCCGGGTGCTCACGGCCGACGACCTGCCGGAGGCGCTGGAGCGGCTGCCCGGCCGGTGGCCCTGGCGGGTGCACTTCCACGTGCCGCTGCACGCCCCGCCCCCCGCGCCGCTGCGCGCCACCACCGATGTGCTCCGCCGGGCGGTGGCGGCCGTGCGGGAGCGGACGGTGATCGAGGTCGAGACCTACACCTGGCCGGTGCTGCCCGGGCGACCGGCCGGTGCCCCGGACGACGCCCCCGTGGACATCCCGGCCGGGATAGCCGCCGAACTCACCTGGGCCGAGCGCGAACTGATCAGCGAAAGGGTGGACGGTTGAAACCCGTGGTCCTGCTGGACGTGGTCGGCCTGACCCCGCGCCTGCTGCCGTACATGCCCAACCTCACCCGGCTCGCCGAGCGCGGCGGGTCCGCCCCGCTGCGCACGGTGCTGCCCGCCGTCACCTGCAGCGTGCAGTCCACGCTGCTCACCGGCCGCCTGCCCGCCGAGCACGGCGTCGTCGGCAACGGCTGGTACTTCCGCGAGCTCGGGGAGATCCACCTCTGGCGCCAGCACAACCGGCTGGTCCGGGCACCGAAGGTGTGGGACACCGCACGCTCCCGGCATCCCGGCTACCGGGTCGCCAACGTCTGCTGGTGGTACGCCATGGGCGCCACCACCGACCTGCTGGTCACGCCGCGCCCGGTCTACCACGCCGACGGCCGCAAGTCGCCCGACTGCTACACCCGGCCGGCGGCGCTGCGCGACGAACTCACCGCCGAGCTGGGGCCCTTCCCGCTCTTCCAGTACTGGGGCCCGACGGCCGGGATCGCCTCCAGCCGCTGGATCGTCTCGGCGGCCCGCCGGATCCTCGCCGCCGAGCGGCCCGACCTGCTGCTGGTCTACGTCCCGCACCTGGACTACGACCTCCAGCGCTTCGGGCCCGACGCGCCGCAGGCCGTGGCCGCGGCCCGGGCGGTGGACGCCGAGCTGGCACCGCTGCTGGAGCAGGCGGAGCAGTCCGGCGCGACCGTGGTCGCGCTCGGCGAGTACGGCATCACCCCGGTGCGGCGCCCGGTGGACATCAACCGCGAACTGCGCCGGGAGGGCCTGCTGGAGGTGTACACCCAGGCCGGGATGGAGTACCTGGACCCGTGGGCCTCGCGGGCCTTCGCCGTCGCCGACCACCAGATCGCCCACGTGTACGTCCCCGACGAGGCGGACCTGCCCAAGGTGCGCGACCAGTTGCTCCGGCTGCCCGGCGTGGCCGAGGTGCTGGACCGCGCGGACCAGGCCCGCCACGGCCTCGACCACCCCCGGTCCGGCGAACTGGTGGCGGTGGCCGACCCCGACGCCTGGTTCACCTACTACTACTGGCTGGACGACGTGCGGGCCCCCGACTTCGCACGGTCCGTCGAGATCCACCGCAAGCCCGGCTACGACCCGGCCGAGCTGTTCTTCGACCCGGCGGACCCGCTGGCCAGGGCCCGGGCCGCGCTCGGCCTGGCCCGCAAGAAGCTCGGCCTGCGCCACACCATGAACGTGGTTCCGCTGGACCCCTCCTGGGTCCGCGGTTCGCACGGCCGCCTGCCGGACTCGCCCGCCGACGGCCCGGTGCTGATCTGCTCCGACCCGGCCTGGCGGCCCGTCCTCGACGCGGCCGGCGCGATCGGCGCCACCGACGTCCCCGAGCTGCTGCTGGGACTCCAGGGCCTGGGCCGCTGACGCGCGGCCGTCACCGGTCGTTCAGTGCTTCGGCCCGGGACTCCAGGTAGCGGCGCTCGGGGATGCTGCCGGTGCGCCGGGCGGCCTCCCGGAAGCTGTTCCGGGCGGCCTCCCGGTCACCGCTCATCTCCAGCAGGTGGGCGCGGACCGCGGCGAGCCGGTGGTGGTCCGCGAGCCGGCCGTCGGACTCCAGGGCCGCGAGCAGTTCGAGCCCGGCCGCCGGGCCGAGGGCCATCGCGCGCGCGACCGCGTGGTTGAGCGTCACCATCGGGCCGGGGGCCATCTGCTCCAGCACCTCGTAGAGGGCCATGATCTGCGGCCAGTCGGTGTCCTCGGCGTGCGCGGCCTCGCCGTGCACGGCCGCGATGGCCGCCTGCACCTGGTACGGCCCCGCCACCATCCGGGGGAGGGTCTCGGCTATCAGCGCCAGCCCCTCCTTGAGCGCGGACTGGTCCCAGGCCGAGCGGTCCTGCTCGGCGAGCGGGACGAGGCTGCCGTCGGGCCGGGTGCGGGCCGGCCGGCGGGCGTCGGTCAGCAGCATCAGGGCCAGCAGACCCGCGACCTCGCCCTCCTCGGGCAGCAGCCGGTGCAGCTCACGGGTGAGGCGGATGGCCTCGCGCGCCAGCTCGGGCTGCAGCAGGTCGGGACCGCTGGTGGTGGTGTAGCCCTCGTTGAAGATCAGGTAGAGCACCTGGAGCACGACCGCCAGCCGTTCCTTGCGCTCGCTCTGCGGAGGCATCCGGAACGACGACCCGGTGGACTTGATCCGCTGCTTGGCCCGGCTGATCCGCTGGGCCATGGTCGCCTCGGGGACCAGGAAGGCGTGCGCGATCTGCACGGTGGTGAGACCGCCGACGGCGCGGAGGGTGAGCGCGACCTGCGAGCCGGGGGTGAGCGAGGGGTGGCAGCACAGGAACAGGAGGGTGAGCATGTCGTCCTGCTCGGCCGCCTTCGGCTCCTCGCCGGGACCCGGCGTCACCGTCTCGTCGGCCGGGGTGAGCGCGGCGGCGGTGGCCTCGCGGCGCTGGCGGGCCTGCTCGCTGCGCAGCCCGTCGATCACCCGGCGGGCGGCCACGGTGATCAGCCAGGCCCGGGGGTTGCCGGGGACCCCCTGTTCGGGCCACTGGACGGCGGCGGCCAGCAGGGCGTCCTGAACGGCGTCCTCGCAGGCGTCGAAGTGCCCGTAGCGGCGGACGACCGCGCCGAGGACCTGCGGTGCGAGCGATCGGAGCAGGTCCTCGACCCGGACGTCACGGTTCATCGGCTCAGCTCTCCGTATCGGCTTCGAAAACGACCTGGCGCACCTCGACGCCGGTGTACCGGGCGTCAGGGATCAGGCCGGCCAATTCGATCGCGCGTTCCTTGGACGCGCACTCGACCAGGTAGTACCCGGCCAGGAACTCCTCGGCGGCCAGGTAGGGGCCGTCGGTGATCGCGGGCAGCCCGTCCCGGACCCGGACCGTGGAGCTGCCGGACGGATCGGCGAGGGCCTGGGTCACCACCATCTCACCGGAGTCGAGGATGTTCTGCTGGAACGTGGCGTGCCCGGAGAAGACCTCGTTGCGCTCTCTCTCGGACAAGCCGTCCCAGACTACCGGGTTCATGTGGATCAGCAGCATGTACTTCATCTCATCATTCCTTGGTCCCTTGCACGGTCGACTGGTGCTCTGCACTTGAGACGTCGCCGCCGAAGACCCTCCCTCGACATCCAAGCCCAGATCACGGCCCTTCGCGCGGGTTTCCGCCGCAGACGTCGAGACCGTGTCGCCGGGTCCGACGTTCCGGGTGTGACGGCACCCCCGGGTGCCACCTGCCCGAGAATCCGGAAGGACCCCGTGATGAGCGACACCACACCCCCCAGCGCGCCCGCGCCCCGGGCCGGACGGCGGGAGTGGATCGGGCTGGCCGTCCTCGCCCTGCCCGCCCTGCTGGTCTCGATCGACGTCTTCGTGATGCTGCTGGCCCTGCCCAGCCTCGCGGACTCCCTCCATGCCGGCAGCGTGCAGCAGTTGTGGATCACCGACATCTACTCGTTCATGCTCGCCGGCCTGCTCGTCACCATGGGATCGCTCGGCGACCGCATCGGCCGGCGCAGACTGCTGCTGATCGGCGCCGCCGCGTTCGGCCTCGCCTCCGTCGCCGCCGCCTACGCCGTCAACCCCGCCATGCTGATCACGGCGCGCGCCCTGCTCGGCGTCGCCGGCGCCACCCTCGCGCCGAGCACCCTCTCCCTGATCACCGCCATGTTCCAGGACGCCCGGCAGCGCGGCGCCGCCTTCGGCATCTGGGGCGCGTGCTTCTCGGCCGGCGCCGTCGCCGGCCCGATCATCGGCGGCACCATGCTCGCCCACTTCTGGTGGGGCTCGGCCTTCCTGATCGGCGTCCCCGCGATGGTGCTGCTGCTCGTGCTCGGCCCGGTGCTCCTGCCCGAGTTCCGCGACCCCGACGCCGGGCGCCCGGACCTGATCAGCGTGCTGGAGTCGCTGGCCGCCGTCCTGCCCGCCATCTGGGGCCTGAAGGAGATCGCCAAGGACGGGTGGCAGCCCCTGTCGATCGCGGCCGTCCTGGCCGGCCTCGGCTTCGGGATCCTCTTCGTCCACCGCCAGCACCACCTGACGCATCCGCTGCTCGACCTGGGCCTGTTCCGGCACCGCGCCTTCACGGCCGCGCTGCTCAGCCTGTTCCTCGGCACCATGCTCACCGGCGCGGTGATGTTCTTCGTCACCCAGGCCCTGCAACTGCTGTACGGACGCGACCCGTTGCACGCGGGCCTGTGGATGCTGCCGGCGATCGTCGCCAACACGGTCGGCTTCACCCTGTCCCCCAGGCTCGGTCAGCGCTTCCGTCCGGCGTACCTCATCGGCGGCGGACTGGTCCTGGCCACGATCGGCATGGCGGTGATCACCGGGGCCGAGCCCGGCTCCAGCCCCGCCGTGCTGATCGCCGGCTTCGCCGTGGTCTTCCTCGGCTCCGGCCCGATGGTCACCCTCGGCATGGGCCTGGTCATGGGCTCCGCCCCGGTCGAGAAGGCCGGCTCCGCGGCCGCACTCAACGAGACCAGCGGCCAACTCGGCTTCGCCCTCGGCATCGCGGCCCTCGGCAGCGTCGGCGCCGCCGTCTACCGCGGCGCGCTGCACCTTCCCGAGGGCCTGCCCGACGGGGCGGTCCGGGCCGCGGGGGACTCCCTCACGGGCGCGCAGGAGGCCGCCCGTTCCCTGTCCGGCGAGGTCGCCGACGCCCTGCTGACGCCCACCCGGGCCGCCTTCGCCGTCGAGCTCCACACCGTGGTCACCGTCGCCGGCGTCCTGCTGCTCGTCACCGCCGCCCTGGTGACCGCCCTGCTCCGCCACCTGCCGCCCACCGGCCGGCCGTCGGACGAGGCCGCCGCCGGGCCCACCGGGGGCTCCGGCACCGTCCCCGCGGCGGGCTGATCGCGTCCGTCCCACCCGCCCGACGGGGCGGTCACTCGTACGGCGTACCTCCCCGTGCCCTGCCGACGACGCGGTCGTTGTGGGCGCGGGCGCCCGGTCCTGACGGGCGGCCCGGATCGCCCACGAGGAAAGGTGTGGACCGTATGTCGCAGTTGGTGTCGGTGCAGTGCTTCAATCTGTCGCGCGACGGCTTCGGAGCCGGCGAGGGACAGTCCCTGGAACGGCCGTTCGGCCACGCGGACCCCTCCCCCTTCTTCTCCTGGGCGGGAGCCACCGCGAGTTGGGTGAACCGCGCCGACCCCGGCGGCACCCGCGGCCTGGACGACTACCTGACCCGCGACCACGCCCGCCCGCCGGGCGCGGTGATCATGGGGCGCAACAAGTTCGGCCCCCAGCGCGGCCCCTGGGAGAACCACGAGTGGCAGGGGTGGTGGGGCGCCAACCCGCCGTTCCACGCTCCGGTCTTCGTGCTCACCCACTACGAGCGCCCGTCCTTCACGCTGTCCGACACCACCTTCCACTTCCTCAACGCGACGCCGGAGGAGGCGCTGAAGCACGCGAAGGAGGCCGCCGGGGACCGGAACGTGCGCATCAGCGGCGGGGTGACCACCGTCCGCGAGTTCATCGACGCCGACCTGGTCGACACCATGCACTTCGCCGTCGCACCGGTCGACCTCGGCCGGGGGGAACGGCTCTGGAAGAGCCACACCGAGCTGCTCGACCGCTTCCACCTCGACACGGTACCCAGCCCGAGCGGGGTGACCCACCTCCTGTTCTGGCGGCGGTGACCACCGGCGCGTACGACCGCGCCCTCCCGTCGTGACCACCGCTCGTCGGTGGCGGGGGCCTTCGCCCCGGCCACGGTCGTGCCGGCGCCCGGGCCATCGCCGACCGGCGATCAAGGGCAGCACGTTGGAAGAAATCATGATGTCGAATCGCCTCCCCCGGTTACGACTAACACGCGAGTAGCGCCGCGCGCCCACCGAAGACCGGGTGGTGCCGCCCCGGCGTTCCGCCTCGGAGAAAAGGGGTTGCCCATGAATTCGCCACTACCGGCGAGAACGGTGACACTGCCGTCACTGGAAGGCCTCCGGGCCGTCGCCGTCGTCTTCGTCTTCGCCAGCCACGCGCTCGTCCTCGGGGCCTTCAAGGACCCGAACGCCCTCTCCGTCTTCAGCACCCTGACGGGCGACGGACGCATCGGGTTCCTCGCGGTGTCGTTCTTCTTCGTCCTCAGCGGCTTCGTCCTCACCTGGTCGGCCAAGCCCGGTCAGACCGCGACCGGCTTCTGGCGGCGCAGGGTGGTGCGCATAGGCCCCTCCCACGTCCTGATCGCGTTCGTCGCCCTGAGCCAGTTCGCCGCCGCGGGCGAGACGATCAGATGGGGACCGGCCCTCGCCAACCTCTTCCTGGTCCAGAACTGGTGGCCCTCCCAGGACCTGATCATGTACCAGTTCAACGGCGCGACCTGGACGCTCGCGGTGGAGATGCTCTGCTACGCGATGTTCCCGCTGCTGGTCCGGTTCGTCCGCCGGCTCGGCAACCGGGCGCTGTGGTCCTGGATCATCGGCCTCGGCGCGACCGCCGTCCTGCTCCCGGCGATCAGCTACCCGCTGCTGTCGGGATACCCGCCGAGCCAGTTCTACCCCGCGGGATCCTGGCCCCAGCTGTGGGCGCTGTACTTCTTCCCGCCCGTGCGGTGCATCGACTTCGTGATCGGCATGTTCCTCGCCCGGATCGTCGCCTCCGGAAGCTGGCCGAGGATCCGGATCCTGCCGGCCGCCCTGCTCAACCTCGCCGTCTTCCTGCTGCTGTTCCACCTGCCCATCCCCTTCGGGATCGCGGCGCTCTACCCCGTCCCGGCCGCGCTGCTGATCGGCGCGCTCGCCGTCCGGGACCTGTCCGGCCGGCGCACGGTCCTCAGCGCGCCCTTCATGGTGCGGCTCGGGGAACTGTCCTTCGCCTTCTACATCATCCACATCACCGTGATGTTCGCGGTGCACGCGGCGTTCGCGGGCGATCTGGTGGGCTACGCCCACGCGTACACCCCGACGGCGTTCAGCACGCCCGTCGCCATCGCGTTCGTCGTCGCCCTCTACGCCCTCTGCGTCGCACTGGCCTGGGTCCTGCACAAGACCGTCGAGATGCCGGCCATGCGCCGCTGGAGCCGCCCGGCGGCGCAGCGTGCTCCCAAACGTCCGAACCCGGAGCCCCAGCCACAGACCTGAGCACCCCTCGCACGACGATCGGAGACAGCCATGGCCGAAGCCACCGACCCGACCGACCACTCCGACCACTCCGACCACTCCGACCACCCGTCCTACCCGATGCCCCGGACGTGCCCGTACACGCTGCCGGACGGCTACCAGGAGCTCCTCGACCGACCGACCCTCGGCAAGGTCCGGCTGCCCAGCGGCAAGCTCGCCTGGGCCACGGCCCGCTACGAGGACGTCAAGGCGATGCTGGGCGACAACCGGTTCAGCTCCGACCTGCGCCGCCCGGGCTACCCGCTGATGATGGACCACCAGGTCCCCGCGCCCGAGTTCTCCACCTCGCTGGTCGGGATGGATCCCCCCGAACACACCCTGGCCCGGCGCGCGGTGGCAGCGGACTTCACCCCCCGCAGCATCAACCGCCTGCGGCCCCGGATCCAGGAGATCACCGACGAGTACGTCGACCGGCTGCTGGCCGGCCCCCGTACCGTCGACCTGATCGACGCGTTCGCCAACCCGGTTCCGCTGCTGGTGATCTGCGAGCTGCTCGGCGTCCCGTTCGCCGACCGCGAGTTCTTCCTGCGGACCTCCTTCACGGTGATGAACGCCACCACCCCCGAGGCCGGCGCGGTGGCGACCGCGGAACTCATGGGCTACATGGACGGGATGGTGACCGACAAGGAGCGGACCCCGACCGACGACCTGATCGGCCGGCTGGCGGCGCGGCGCGGCGAGCCGGGCGTCCCCGACCACCGCGACCTCGTCGGGATGGCCTTCATGCTGCTGATGGCCGGCCACGAGACCATCGCGAACGTCATCGGTCTGGGGGCCATGCTGCTCCTCGAACGGCCGGTGCTGCGCAAGGCGCTGGCCGCCGACCCGTCGCGTTGGCCGGCGACGATCGACGAGCTGGTGCGCTACTTCACCATCGCGGAGATCGCCAACTCCCGGGTGGCCCTGGAGGACGTCGAGATCGGCGGGGTCCGGATCGCGGCCGGCGAGGGCGTGCTCGGTCTGACGGTGGGAGCCAACCGGGACCCGCTGCGCTTCGCGGACCCGGACGTCTTCGACCCCGACCGCGTCGAACGCAGTCTGGCGTTCGGCTTCGGCGCGCACCAGTGCATCGGTCAGCACCTGGCCAGGACCGAGCTGGAGGTCGTCCTGACGACCCTGTTCGAGCGCATCCCCGAGCTGCGGCTCGCCGAGCCCGTCGAAGCGCTGCGGTTCAAGGAGGAGCACGTCAACTACGGCCTGCACGCGTTGCCGGTCACCTGGTGAGGGGGAACTCCATGCGGATCCGTACCAACCCCGACAGCTGCATCGGCGCGGGCCGGTGCTACCTGGCGGCGCCCGACCTGTTCGACCAGGACGACCGTGACGGGACGGTCGTGGTGCTGGCCGACCGGGTTGCGGGGGCCCAACTGGCGGGCGCCCGGACGGCGGTCGAGGAGTGCCCGACGCGCACGCTGTCCCTGACCGAGGAATCGGACGTGCCCTGAGGAACGGACGGGGCCGGCGCGGGACCCGTGGGT